>JASBVM010000004.1 GCA_029961055.1 Bacillota bacterium | reverse complement strand
GAGGGGGAGCCGGCCTCCGCCGGTGCCACCTTCTGCCCGGACCGGGCGGAGGCCCGGCCCGGACCGCTCCCGTCTCCCTCAGCCGGACGTCGTGGGCGACGCTCCGGCCCCCCCGGCATACCGCGGCGCCTCCACCTCCAGGCGGCCCCGGCCGAACGCGGCCTCGGCCTCCGCCTCGGAGCGGAGCACGAAGTCCGGATAGGCGAGGGCACCCATCTCCGGCAGGTCGAGGCCGCCCAGCTCCACCTCCTGGCTGACCCGGATCCCCATCAGGGCGTCCAGCGCGCGGAAGAAGGCGTAGGAGAGCCCGAAGCCCCAGACCACGATCACCGCCACGTCCACCAGCTGCGCCAGCAGCTGGCTCGGATCGCCGTAGAAGAGCCCTGCCACACCCCGGGCGGCGCTGGTCCCGACGCCGTTCCAGCCGATTCCGTAAGTGCCGTCGGCGAAGAGGCCCACGGAGAGCACGCCCCAGATCCCGTTGACAAAGTGGACGCTGATGGCGCCCACCGGGTCGTCCACGTGGATCCGATCGAAGAACCCCATCGACTCGTAGACCAGGACGCCGGCGACCGCGCCGATCAGCACCGCCGCCACCGAGTTGACGAAGGCGCTGGGCGCGGTGATGGCCACCAGGCCGGCCAGGACGCCGTTGGCCATCATGCCCGGATCCGGCTTCCCGGTCCGGATCCAGGCGTAGACCATGGCCACGAAGCCGCCTACGGCCCCGGCCATCATGGTGTTGACCGCCACCACGGAGATGCGGAGGTCGGTGCCCGCCAGGGTGCTGCCGGGGTTGAAGCCGAACCAGCCGAAGAAGAGGATGATCGTCCCCAGGATGGCCATGGGGATGTCGTGGCCGGGCATCGGCCGCGGCTTGCCGTCGCGGCCGTAGCGTCCGATACGCGGTCCGAGCACCAGCGCTCCGGCCAGGCCGGCCGCGCCTCCGATGGCGTGGACCACGCCCGAGCCGGCGAAGTCGACCACCCCGTGGCCCAGCCCCAGGCGGGTGCCCAGCTGGGCCAGCCAGCCGCCGCCCCAGACCCAGTTGCCGAAGAACGGATAGAGCACCATGGAGATGAAGAACGACGAGGCGACGACCGCCGCGAACTTGACCCGCTCGGCCATGGCTCCGGTGGGGATGGTGACCGCGGTGTCCATGAAGACCATCTGGAAGAGGAAGAGCGCGAAGACCCCGACGTCGTAGGCGCCGCCGCTGCTCAGAAGGAAGCCGTGATGGCCGAAGAGGCCCCACCCGCCCGGAGCCCATTCGGCGCTCAGCGGCGGCGTGCCGCCCAGCGCGGCCACGTGGCCCACGCCGCCGAACTGGATGGCGAAACCGACCAGCCAGTAGCCGATGGCCCCCACCAGGAAGACCATCAGGTTCATGGCGATGGTGTGGGCGGCGTTCTTGGCTCTGGTGAAGCCGGTCTCCACCAGCGCGAAGCCCGCCTGCATGAAGAAGACCAGGAAGCCCGTCACCAGCGTCCAGACGAAGTTGATGCCCACCGTGTCGTGGCCCGTGGCCTGGGCCACCTCGCGAAGCGTGGGCGCACCCGCGCGGGCGGCCGGCACGTCGCCGATGCCGCCCGTCGCCGCGCCGTTGGGGTCCCCCGCCGCGAAGGCCGGGGCGACGAAGAGGCTGGCCACGACCAGCACCACCGCCAGCCCCAGGAGCACCCGCGTGGCTCCCCTTCCCCAGGTGGCCCACGCGCGCCGCGCGCGGCCCACGGCCCCGGGATGCTCAGGATGCCGCATCTCCCCGACCTCCTTTACGCTGCTGTCCGGCTCTGTGCACCGTTCTTTGTCATGTTATTCGGCTTATCTTACACGGCGCCGGTTTCCAACAGGTTATCTGTGTCAGATAGTGGCCGTCAAGAGCCTCTTCAAAGCCCGCGCGTGCGGAGGCTCGTTCGCGGTTAGACTTTCTGACAGACCACCGCGGGGGAGTCGAGACCGCCGATGCAGCATCTCCTGCCTCTCGGACAGCTGGCCCGGGCTGTCGCCGCCGACCTGCAGGGCGACCCGTTGACGCCGGTACGACAGATCGGCTACGACTCCCGGCTGGCCGGTCCGGGGACACTCTTCGCCTGCCTGCGGGGCCTGCGGGCGGACGGCCACGAGTACGCCCGCGAGGCGATGGAGCACGGCGCCGTCGCCCTCCTGGTGGATCACTTCCTGCCGTTGCCCCTCCCCCAGCTCCGGGTGCGGGACACCCGGGCGGCGCTGGGGCGTCTGGCGGCCGCCTACTGGGGCGGGCCGGCGCGCCATCTCCGCGTGGCTGCGGTCACCGGCACCAACGGGAAGACCACGATCGCCCACCTCTTCGCCGCCTGTGCCCGGGCGGCGGGCGAGCCCACCGCCGTCGTCGGCACCCTCGGGGCCTGGGTAGGCGGACACCGCCTGCGCGGGCCCGGCATGACCACCCCCGAGAGCGCCGACCTCCAGGAGCTGCTGGCGGAGGCGGTGGCGCTGGGCGACCGGTGGGCCAGCCTCGAAGCCTCGTCGCACGGCCTGGCTCTCCACCGGCTGGAGGGGACGCCGGTCGACGTGGCGGTCCTCTCCCAGATCCGCCGCGACCACCTGGACTTCCACGGCGACTTCGAGCGCTACCGCGCGGCGAAGCTCCGCCTCTTCACCGAGGCAGGCCGGCAAGGGGGCAGCCCCTCCCTGGGCGCGGTCCTCAACGCCGAAGACCCCAGCACGCCGTGGATCGCGCGGCAGGTCCGGGCTCCCATCCTGCTCTACGGCCTGCGGCGGCCCGCGCACCTCTGGCTCGAGGAAGCCGGGCGCGCGGCACCGGGGAGGGTGCGGGTGACCATGCGCTGGGAGCTTCCTCCCGAGCTGGCGGGTCGCGAGCGGGCCGCTTCGCCCCGCGGCGTCCTGAGCGCGGAGATGGCGCTGCCCGGCGCCTTCAACATGGCCAACGCTCTGGCCGCGGCCGGCGCCGCGCTCCTGGCCGGTTTCCCCCCGGAGGCGATCGCCCGGGCGCTGTCCGACGTCCATCCGCTGGAAGGCAGGGTGGAGAGCGTGGAGGCGGGCCAGCCCTTCCAGGTGCTGGTCGACTTCGCCCACAACCCGGCGGCGCTGGAGGCGTTGCTGTCGCTCGAGCCGGCCGGCGGCGGCCGGCGCCTCATCGTCTTCGGCGCCGAGGGCGGGAAGGATCCGGGAAAGCGGCCGCTGATGGGACGAGCGGTCGCCGAGCGCGCCGACTTCGCGGTCATCACCTCGGACAACCCGCACCACGAGGATCCCGCCGTCATCGCCCGGGAGATCGAGCTGGGCTTCCTCAGCGTCCCGGACTACCCGCCCTACGAGATCATCCTCGACCGCCGCGAGGCCATCCGCCGCGCCCTGGAGGAAGCGCAGCCGGGCGACCTCCTCTTCATCGCCGGGAAGGGGCACGAACGCACCCTGGTGGGCGCAGACGGGGCGGTCCCCTTCCAGGATGCGGAGGTGGCCCGCGAGCTGCTGCACGAGCTCGGCTTCGCCGCCTCCCGCCCGCCCGTCAGCGTCTGAGGCCCGTCCAAAGGACGGCAGCCGGCGGGAGCTGCACACCTGTCAAGTGCCTACTTTCACAACTTGTAGCTTATCTAAGCGAGGAATATGATGCCCCTGCAGGTTGCTGGAGTGTCCGCCGTCTCCGGCGACCGTTCGTCGGTGTCATCAACCCGCGAAAGGAGTGAAAACCTCGGCATGGTTTCGTCAAGCGGCTCGCTCCCCGGGACAAGCGTGGCCGAGCGACTGGGTTCGTCGATTTCGCCCGTCCGCTGGCGCCCGGGGGTGAGCGTCAGCCGCCGCCAGTTCCTGGCCAGCCTGGGTCTGGCCGTGCCCGCGCTCACTCTCCTGGCGGCCTGCGGCAGCATCCCGGCCAACCCGAAGCAGGGGAGCCAGGGCTCCGAGAAGGGGGCGGCCGTCTCCTCGGGCGGAGCGCCCAAGACGATCACGGTCACCATCCCCGGCGAGGACTATTTCGATCCCTTCATCGTACTGGCCAACGCGGGAGATTCCGTCGAGTGGAACAACCAGGACTCGGACGCGCACGCCGTCGTCAACGTCCCCGGCGCACCGGCCGACCTGATGCTCACCCTGGCGGCCAAGCAGGCCGCCTCGTTCAAGTTTTCCAAGGCGGGAGTCTACAACTACTACTGCAACGTTCACGCCGACTACGATGCCGCCCTCAAGCGGGTCAAACCGCACAAGGACTCCAGCGTCTATCCCGTGGCCATGGAAGGTTTCGTCATCGTCCAGGGGCCCGAGCTCAGCGACGCGGCCCAGCAGAGCGTCACGGTGGAGATCCCGGGGAAGGACGCCTTCGAACCGTACGTGGTGGTCGTCAAGCAGGGCGGTCAGGTCACCTGGCACAACGGCGACTCCGATGCCCACGCGGTGGTCGCAGCGGACAACTCCTTCATGCTGCCGGTGTCCGCCAGCCAGTCGGTGACGCACGTCTTCTCCAAGCCGGGGGCGTACTACTACTACTGCAACGTCCACGCCGACCTGGACCCGAAGACGAAGCAGGCCAAGCCGCACCAGGACTCCAGCGAGTTCCCCGTCGCCATGGCGGGTCTGGTCGTGGTGGTCTGAGCCGCCCGCAAGGCCGGCACCGATCCGGGCGCCTGCGCGCTGTCAGGGAAGACCCCGTCGCCCGGCGGGGCCTTCCCGGTCTCTCGCCGGCCGGATCAAAGCCACTGGTGCGCCCACTCGTGGAGGGCGTCCAGGGCGGTCACCAGCTGCTGGCCCCGCTCGGTCAACCCGTACGCCACCTGGACCGGCCGGGCGGAAGCGTCCACCTTCCGGGTCACCAGTCCCTCCTCTTCCAGCTCCTTCAGGCGCTGGGAGAGGAGCCGGTCGCTGAGGCCGGGCACCCCGCGCCGGATGTCGCGGAAACGGTGAGGTCCGGGCAGCAACCGCGCGATGATCTCCGCCGTCCAGCGACGCCCCAGAAGCTGAGCGGCGCGGCGAAAGGGCGAGCAGATGCCCTCGCCGTGCGCCGCCGACCTGCATCCGTCCACACGGCTTCCCCCTCTCCGGCGATGGCCTGCCGTCTGCTCCGAAGGGGAGCACCTCGCAGGCGCTCCGCTCTCCCCCCGGCAGCCTGGCACAGCTCTCTCGCGCGCCTGCTAACAAAAGCTGAGACCCCGCTAAGAGATTCGTGCCGAACGCCAGTATTTGGAGATGGCCATATGACTTTCGCGCGATGGGGCACGGGAACCGGGACCCGGGGGAAGGCAGCGAGGAAGGGTGCCGGGACTCCGGCTTCAGGCGGGCGATCTCTCTTCGCCCTCGCCCGGCGCGGCGGCTCCCCCCTCCTCCAGGAGGGTCGCCTCGGCGACCAGGAGGGCCTGGAGGAGGCCTCCGATCAACCGTTGCTCGTTCCTGCCGCTCGAGGAGATCGCGGCCATCCTCGTCGCCAGCCGCCATTCGGGATGGAGGGCGGCGATCGACCGGGCCAGCTCCTCCCGGACCTCCTCCTGCACGGCACGCAGCCTTCCTTCTCCCGCGAGGGGGACCAGGAGCAGGAAGACGTCGCCGTCCCAGCGCGCCGCCACCCCCCGGTGCCGACCGGCGAGGCGGTGGAGTGCCACCCCGACCCGCACTTGGAGTTCGTCCCGGGCCTCCCAACCGTGGAGTCGTGTAAACTCGTCGAGACCCACCACCTGCACGGCCAGGGCGGAGAGCCCGCCCTCGGACCCCGCCGCCGCCAGCCCGCCCCGGCTTCTCCGCGCCGCCAGCCGCCGGGTCAGCCAGAGCTCCAGCCCCAACCGGTTCTCCAGTCCCGTCAGGGCGTCGGCCCGCGATCCGCGGCGCGCCTCCTGCTCCAGTCGCTCCACCCGCTGGCGGGTCCAGCGGAGAGCGGCCTGCCCGATCCGGTCCACCAGGGAGGGCGGCAGCTCCGCCTGCTCGGCAGCCCTCACCAGACAGAGCGACCACTCCGCCAGCTCCGCCGGGCCCAGGCGATCCAGGCTCCGCGGTACCGCCGCCTCCACCGGCAGCAGGCGCGCGTCCCCCCGCTCCCGCCCGGTGTCGAGGGCCAGCCGGAGGCTCTCCCTGAGCGCCTCTGCCAGCCGCCCCTCGATGAGCTCCGGCTCGCCCTCCCCCAACCGCCAGAAAAGCGCCGAGCCCGGGTTCATCTGCGCGCGGAGGCGCTCCTTCAGGGGTCCCTCCAAGCGGCCGAGATCGACGGGCTCCGAGTCGCCCGCCCTTTCCGGCACGCCAGGCGACGCGGGCCAGGGGAGGCCGCCGTCGACCAGCCCCACCGCCTGGTCCAGGGGGAGCGGGTACGCCAGGAGGAAGCCCTGTGCCATCTCCACCCCCAGTTGCTGGACGACGAGCAGCTCGGCGGGCCGCTCGATGCCCTCCGCCACGAGGATGGTCCCGGTCTCGCGGCCATAGGCCACCAGACTGGCCACCAGGCTCCGCCGCGCCCAGTCCTGGTCCAGGTTCCGAACCATCAGCAGGTCCAGCTTGAGCAGGTCCGGCCGGACCTCGATCAGCCGGCTCAGGTTGGTTCCCTGGACGCCCAGGTCGTCCAGGGCGACGCGGACGCGCGGGGCTTCCGCGCGAAGCGCCTGGACCGCCTCGCTGAGGCCCCCGGCCGCCGACCGCTCGGTGATCTCCACCACCAGCTGCACCTCGGGGGAGCGCCGCAGGGCGGCGAGCACGGCCTCGCGCGAACGGCGACGGATCAGCGTCCTCGGCTCCACGTTGACGGTCAGGAAGCCGCCCCGCCCGCCGAGCCTGGCGCCCGCCTCCCGGACCGCCCGCTCCACGATCACCCGGTCCAGCTCCTCCGCCAGGCCGCGCAGCCGCGCCTCGCGGAAGAGGGCCTGCGGGCTCTCCAGCTCGCTTCCGGCCGGACCCCGGACCAGGGTCTCCAGGCCGACCACCCGCTTGTCCGCCAGCCGGACCAGAGGCTGGTAGACGAGCCGCAGACGGCCGGGCTCGTCGAGCAGCTGGTCGATGAGATCCGTCGCCACACGAGCACCCCTTGGATGTTTCGGGCCGGCAGGCGCGCGCTTTGAGGGTTCGCTGCGGACGAAGCGTCAGTCGAGGCGGGGGCGGGGCAGAAGGAGGCGCTCCAGGCGGGGGACGTCGAAGCCGAAGACCGCCTCCTCGCCCACCAGAAGGACGGGCGCGGTCACGTAGCCCAGGCGCTGGCGGAGTTCGCGGCCCCAGGCGGGCCGCTCCTGGATGTTCCGCTCCTCGTACGCCAGCTTTTTCAGCTGGAGGTATTCGCGCAGCTGTGTGGACGCCAGACAGGGTCCCAGGGTATAGAGGACCAGCCTCACGGGCTCCTGCGACGAGGACGACATCTCTTCGACCTGCCCCTTTCTTTCCGCAGGGTGGGTACCGGGCCTCCGGCCGGAGGGGGTGTCAGACGGGCCACGACTCCTGCCGCCAGGCCATCTCCCAGAACATCCACTCCAGCCGGCTGGTGGTGACGAAGTGCCGGCCGAGCGCCTCCCGCCGGGGCTCGTCCAGGGCGGCCGTCACCCGCTCGGCCAGCTCCAGCACCCGGCGGACGGTCCGGCCGTACTCCTCGCCCCCGTAGGTCTCGATCCAGCGCCGGTAGAGCGCGTCGGGCGAGCCCCGCGCCAGCAGCTCCTCCCCGGTCCGCTGGTAGATCCAGAAGCAGGGGAGGAGCGCACCCATGACCTCGTGGAACGGTCGCTCGTAAGCGACCGAGATCAGGTAGCGCGTGTAGAGCAGATTGGTGGGCGCCGGCGGGGTCGCGGCGACCTGCTCCGGCGTGAGGCCGAAAGCCCGGAAGTAGAAGTCGTGCAGCTGCCGCTCCCCCTCCACCACATCGATGGCGCTGCGGGCGAAGAGCGCGATCGACGGCTCGTCGGGCGCCTTGGCCGCGGCCAGGCTGAGCGCCCGCGCGTACTCCCGGAGGTAGAGCGCGTCCTGGATGACGAAGAAAAGGAAGCGCTCCCGGCTCAGGCTTCCTTCGGCGAGACCGGCCAGGAAGGGATGGCGGCGGATCGCCTCCCAGACGGGTGCGATGGAGGCCCAGAGCCGCTCCATGTGAGGAAGGCCGAGGGCCCCGCCGGCGCCGGCACCGCCGTCATGCGTCGCCATCCCCACCCGCATCCGCCTCCCCTGGCTCCAGCAGCGCGGGCGCGTACCGCTCCAGCGTCGAGCGGCGGAGCCGGTAATAGCGGTAGCGCCCCTCCCGGCGGACATCGATCAGGCTCGCCTCCGCCAGGATGCGCGTATGGTGCGAGAGGGTCGGCCGGCTGAAGCCGAGCCGCTCCGCGATGGCCGCGCAGCCGAGCTCGCCGTCGTCCGCCAGCATGCGGAGGATGCGCAGCCGCATGGGGTCGGCCAGCGCCCGGTAGACGCGGCCCGCCTCCTCCACCAGCCGTTCTTCCTCGCTCCCTGGGCTGATGTTCATCGCCTCACCGCATCCGATTCTACACGGGAGTCAGCGGCGCCTGGCCATGTGAGCCAGGACGGCCTCCAGCGGCTGCGCGTTGAGAAAGGCGTCCGGGCCCAGAGCCGCCCGCCGCGCCCAGCGGACGCCCAGCTCCAGCGAAGCGAGCCCTTCCGGCGAGTGGGCGTCGCTGGAGAGGATGAGCGGAACGCCCGCCCGGTGGGCGACCTCCGCCCACTCCCAGCTCAGGTCGAGCCGCTCGGGCGAGGCGTTCACCTCCAGGGCCACGCCCGACTCCAGCGCGTCGGCGATGAGGCGCTCGGGGTCGAGGGCGTAGGGGGCCCGCAGGCCCAGGCGGCGGCCGCTGGGATGGCCGACGGCGCAGGTGGCCGGCTCCTCCATCGCCCGCCGCAGGCGGCGGTTCTGCTGCGCGGCGTCGCCGCCGAAGTGGGAGTGGATGGAGGCGTTCACCCACTCCAGGCCGGCCAGCGCTTCCTCCCCCTCGTCGAGGAGGCCGTCGGCCAGGATGTCCACCTCCGCCCCGCGCAGGATGCGGATGCCGGGGTGGCGCTCCTGGACCCGGGCGATCTCCTCCCACTGGGCCTGGAGGCGTGCGGGCTCGAGCCCATGGGCGATGCGGAGCGAGGGCGAGTGGTCGGTGATGGCCACGTAGCGGTAGCCCCTCGCCTCCGCCGCCTCCACCATGCCCTCCAGCGAGGCGCGCCCATCCGACCAGTCGGTGTGCACGTGGAGATCGCCCTGGAGGTCGGCGGCCTCGATCAGGCGGGGCAGCCGCCCCTTCTCCGCCCGCTCCACCACGTCGGGGCGCTCCCGCAGCTCGGGCGGGATCCAGGGAAGGCCCAGCGCCGCGTAGGCATCGGCCTCCTCCGGCGTCTCCAGCGGTCGGCCCCCGCGGCGCAGCCCCCGGTCTCCCAGCTCCAGCCCCCGGTCGCGGAGCCGGGACCGGAGCGCCTCCAGGTGGGCGGCGTCCCCGGTGGCCGCCAGCAGGACGGCACCGAACGTGGAGGCGGTGGCGGGGTGGAGGACGACCGGCAGGCCTGCCGTCTCGCCCGCCTCTCCGGCGAGGCTGCGCAGGCGCTCGGGCAGCACCGCCTCGGGGGAGGAGCCCTCCGCCTCCTGCGGCGGCGCAGCCTCCTCCAGCACGACCACCAGGTCCAACCGCTCCACCTCCTGGGCGGCCCGCCGGAGGGCGCCCGCCCAGGCCACCCGCAGGACGCCGGGCTGCTCCTCCAGCTGGGCCGTCAGCCGGCGCGCCAGGGCCCAGGCCTCGCCCAGCCAGAGCCCGCGCCGGGGCCGGGAGAGGCGGAGCGCCTCCAGGAGCGCCCGCTCCCGCTGGGGGCCGAAGCCGGGAAGGGCGCGCAGCCGGCCGCCCGCCGCCGCCTCCGCCAGGAGTTCCGGGCCGTCGATACCGGCCTTCCAGAGCGCGGCCACCGTGCGCGGGCCCAGACCCCGCAGCTCGAGGAGCCTGCGGACACCGGCCGGCACCTGGGCCCTCAGCCGTTCCAGCAGGTCGCAGGTGCCGGTGGCCAGGATGTCCGCCGCCTTCCTGGCCAGGGCCGGGCCGATGCCCGGGATCTCGCCGGCGCGGCCCGCCGCCACCAGCGCCGGCAGCTCGGAGGCGCGCCGCTCGACCGCCGCCGCGGCGCGGCGGTAGGCCGGCGCCTTGTGCACGTCGTGCCCCAGCAGCTCCATCAGATCCGCGATCTCCCGGAAGCGCTCGGCCACCGTACGACCGTCGGCCCCCGCCATCCCGGACATCCTCCTTCCCGCCCCCAGCCGCTCTCTCGCTCCCATCATGCCACGCCCGCGTCGCCGGCCGGGCGCTCGGGCGCGCCGGCCGCGCGGGTCCGGGTGACCAGCACCACCATGGCCAGGACGGCGGCGGCCCCCAGCTCCTGCAGCGGGCTGAGCCGGACACCGAGCCAGAGACCGGCCGCCAGCGTGGCGGCCAGCGGCTCCACCGACGCTGCCAGGCTCGTCTCCGACGGCTTCAGGCTGCGGAGCGAGGCCAGGTACAGGGTGAACGGGACCAGCGTGCCGCCCACGGCGACGAAGGCGAGGAGGCCGGCCACGGCCCAGGACTCGCCGGAGGCCAGCGCACGGACCCAGAGCGGCGCCTCGGCCGGCGTCCACGGCAGGAGGGCGAGCGCACCCGCCGCCATCGCCCAGCCGGTGACCAGGGGGGTGCCATAACGGGTCAGGAGCGGCGCCGGGTAGACGGTGTAGAAGGCGAGCGCCAGGGCGGAGAGCAGCCCCCAGGCGAGCGCCGCCGGCGTCAGGGCGAAGGCGCTCCCTCCGCCCGTGGCCAGGAGGAAGGTCCCCGCCAGCCCCAGGGCGAGCGCTGCCTGGAAGCGCGGCTCCGGCAGGCGCCGCTCTCTCCAGGCCTCCCAGAGGACCACCACCCCGGGGGCCAGGTACTGGAGAAAGGTGGCGGTGGCCGCGTTGCCGGCGTCGATGGCCGCCAGGTAGGTGGCCTGGACGGCGGCGAAGCCGAAGAGGGAGAAGAGGAGAAGACGCCACCGGTCCCCTCTCGCCCGCCACGGCGCGACGAGCAGCACGGCCGGCGGCAGCCCCCGGCGCGACCCGCGGCGGCGGATGCGCGCTCCCAGGGCCACCGCGGCCAGGAGCAGCGGCCCCGAGCTTCCCATGCGGAAGACCACCAGGCCGGTGGGGCGGAGCCCGCCGTGCTGCATCAACCACTGCGCCGCCGTGCCCGAGAGCCCCCAGAGGAGACCTGCGGCCACGGCCATCAGCAGGCCGCCGAGCCGCCGGTTCACCCCTCGTCCTCCGCCGCCTGCCGGATCCCCTCCAGCAGTCCCTCCACCGCCAAGCCGGCCTCCAGGCCGGCGGCGTCGCCGCTCCAGGGCCGCTGGTGGCGGGCCTCCTCCGCCGCTTCGAGCCAGAAGGCCAGCGAGGCCAGGTGGGTGTCCACCATCCTGCCCAGGCTCCGCGCCGGCGGGGGGAGGAGAGCCTCGACCCGGCGGTACCAGCGGAACGGCTCCTCCTCCCCCAGGCGCGTCTCGACCCGGCGGGCCAGCTCGCCCGCACGGCCGTGCAGGTGGAGGCCGCCGGCGTGCAGGCGCAGGTCGAGACGACCCGCCTCCAGGTCGATCCGGGCCGAGCCGCCGCTCCCGTACACCTCCACCCGGGTCCCCTCGCCCCCGTCGGCCACCCGCGAGACCTCGACCGTCCCCTCCGCCCCGCCGGCCAGCGTGAGCGCGACCTCCGCCCAGTCGTCGATGGGGTGCCCGCCGCTTCCCAGGAGCGAGCCCGCGCGGGAGGCGGCGAAGGTGCGAAGCCGTGCCCGCACCCGGCGGACCTCTCCCCCCTCGCCGAGGGGGGCGAAGAGATAGCCCACCAGGTCGAGGAGGTGCGAGCCGAGGTCGACCAGGGCGCCGCCCCGGGCGAGCGCCGGCTCGAACTTCCAGCTGATGGGCCGGCCCGGATCGAGGTACCCGCCGTGGAGCATCCGCAGGCGGAAGTGGAGCGGCTCCCCCAAAAGCCCCCCGGCCAGGAGCGCCCGGAGCAGCGCCAGGTTGGGGTCGAAGCGGAGGTTGTACGCCAGGCCGAAGGGCCTCCCGGGAGCCGCGCCGCCCCCGCCGCCGCGGACCCGCTCGGCCAGCGCCCGCGCCTCCGCCAGGTCGGCGGTGAGCGGCTTCTCGCAGTAGACGGCCATGCCCGACTCCCAGGCCGCCCCCGCCGCCGCCGCGTGCAGCCCGTTGGGCAGGCAGACGTCCAGGAAGTCGACCCTCCCCGCCAGCGCCCGCACCGCCCGGGCGACCTCCGCCGGACCCCGCGGCTCCTCCACCACCTGCACCTGCTGGAAGCCGAGCCTCTCCGCCTCCGCCGCGTGCCCGGCGCCCACGACCGCCGCGGCCAGCTCGACCGCGGGGAGCACGCCGGGCCGGACCAGCGGCGCCGCCTGCAAGCCGGCCAGGTGCGTGCGGGCGATGCCGCCCAGCCCCACCACCGCATAGCGAAGCGGGCGACCCGCAGCCTTTGCCGCCTCCTCGCGCTCCAATCGCTCCTCCCCCTCGTCGTCCTCGCCATTCCCCGCCTCCACCCGCGCCTCCTCTCGCAGATCGCCCGTCCGGGCGAGGGAACGGCTCCACGCCCTGCCGTAGTGTAGAGGCATGGAAGCGAAACCGGCGAAGGTGCCCGGTGTCGGCCCGCTGGAACGGGCCGTGCTGGATCGGCTCTGGGATGCGGACCGGCCGCTCAGCATCCGCGAGGTGCTGGAGGCGCTCGGTCCGGACCACCCGGTCACCTTCAACACCGTGATGACGGTGATGAACCGGCTGGTGGAGAAGGGGCTGCTGCGGCGGAGCGGCAAGCGGCGCCGCTACCTGTACCAGCCCGCGCTGAGCCGGCGGGAGTATCTCGGACGCAGCTCCTACCAGCAGATGGAGTCGCTGCTGGCGGAGATGGGGCCGCTGGCGCTGGCCGGGTTTGTCGACGCCGCCGCCGACGCCGATCCCGCCTATCTTCGCCGCCTGGCCGAGCTGATCCGCCACAGGGAGGCTTCCTCGGACTCCCGGGAGGGATGAAGCCCATGGCCTATCGCCGCCTGGCCTCCTGGGGCACCTTCGCGCTGGTGCAGCTGGTCGTTCTCCTGCTCGCCTCCGCCGTCTACGAGGTCGAGATCCGCTCCCTCATCCCGAAGGGCGGCGTCTGTCCCACCTGCTCCCTGGTGCTGCCGCAGCTCCTCTTCCTGGCGCTGGTGACGGCCCTGGGCGCCAGCTCCGCCGTGACGCTGCTCGGCGTCGCCCTGGGCGTCCGGCGGGTCCGCGCCCTCCGGCGCGGGCTGGTCGAGCGGATCGGACTCGACGGCGGCGGGACCGGGCTGGCGGTCCGCCTCGACCGCCTGGCGCGCGACGGGCGGCTGCTCCCGCAGGAGCGCTCCGTCCTTCACGTGCTGGCCCGACCCACGACGCCCGAGGCCTTCACGCTCGGCCTCCTGCGACCGGGGGTCTTTCTCTCGCCGTCGCTGGCGCGGCTGGACGACGAGCCACTCCTCGCCGTGCTCCGCCACGAACTCGACCACGTCCGCCACCGCGACCCGCTCCACCGGTTGCTGGAGGCGGTCCTGCAGCGCTCCTTCCCCTACGTCCCCCTCCTGGGCTATGCCGCTGGCCGCCTGGAGGAGCTGCGCGAGACGGCGGCCGACGAAGCGGCCCTGGCCGCCGGCAGCCGCCCCTCCGATCTGCTGGAGGCGCTGGCCGCGCTGATCGAGACCCCGGGAGCGCCACCGCAGGCTGCGGCCGCCGAGGCGGAGGCGCTGGTCTCACCCTTCGCCGCCCGCCGGAGGCCGGCTAGGCCGGTCTCGGCCAGGGAGAATCTCCGCCTGTGGCACCTGATCGAAGCGGGCCAAGGCCGGGCCGGCCGGCACCTGCCGGTCCACTGGCTCTCGAACAGCGCCGGGCTCTTGCTGGCCAGCCTGCTCGCCTTTCTGCCGCTGGCGGCGGTGCTCCTGATCCGCTGCACCACCTTCGCCGCCTGGATCGGCTGATCCCGTTCTCGGCCAACGCGAGCCGCAAGGATTCACCTTCCCGTTCAGGGTGCAACCGCACTTCTTCTCGTTACTCACCGACCGGTGAATCGTTTTGTTCCTCTCAATCTTTCCAATTGTGAAGATACCTCCACCGGGCGATACACGACGTCACGTCGTGCTCGCTACGCTTCCCTCGCCGATTACACGACACGATGCCGTGTAGACGAAGGGGTGGCTCAGGTGGCGCGTGAACCCGGGGCAGACGAGGCGGTCGTCCGCTCGCTGCCGGATCCCGAGTCGGTGCTGTCGCCCGGCGGCCATGACGTGGCGCTGGGACTGGCCATGGCCGCCGACGCCCAGAAGGTGGCCCGCGGCGAACTGGACGGAGCGACCTTCCGGGCACGGTGGAACGGGGCGGTGCAGCGCGAGTTCGGGCGGGAGCTGCCCCAGCCGGCGCCCCAGGAGAGGAAGGGGCCCCGCTGGGGCATGGTGATCGATCTTCAAAAATGCGTCGGCTGCGACACCTGCACCGTCGCCTGCAAGGCCGAGAACCGGACCCCGCCCGGCGTCAGTTACAACGTGGTGCTCGAATACGAGAGCGGCACCTTCCCCAACACGGGTCATGTCAACCTTCCCAGGCCCTGCATGCAGTGCGACAACGCCCCCTGCATCTGGGTCTGTCCGGTGGGCGCCACCTACAAGCTGGAGAACGGGATCGTCGCCATCGACTACGAGCGCTGCATCGGCTGCCGCTACTGCATCGTCGCCTGCCCCTACGGGGCGCGCAGTTTCGACTTCGGCGAGGGATACGGCGAGGGCCAGGGCGACGAGATGCTGGGTTTCAACCTGGTGCAGGCGCCGGAGTACGGCGTCCCGAGAGGAGAGCGGGAAGCCGGTCAGTCCCCCGTGGGCAACGTCCGCAAGTGCAGCTTCTGCCTCCACCGCCTGGAGAGGGGCGAGGAGCCGGCCTGCGTGGAGGCGTGCATCGCCGACGCCCGCTACTTCGGCGACCTGGACGACCCCGACAGCCTGGTGGCACGCCTGGCCTCCAGCCCGCGCGCCTTCCGGCTGCGGGAGGAGCTCGGCACCGAGCCGCGTGTCTACTACCTGCGCTGACTTCCGCCGAGGGGGAGTGCCGCATGTCGGAGAAGACGCTGGACCTGCCTCGGGTCCGACCGCTGCCCGACGAGTGGACAGGTGGCTTGCCGGCCGACCGGTACGGCATCACCTGGCCATCGCGGAAGGCGGCCCTCGCCTGGTTCGCGCCGCTCACGCTGGCCGGGTTCGCGACCTTGGGCATGATCGCCCACTCGCTCGTGGGCGGGCTCGCCCTCACCCAGCTGAGCAGCTGGACGCCGTGGGGGTTGTGGATCGCCCTCTATATCTTCTTCCTGGGGCTGTCCGCCGGCGCCTTCCTCCTCTCGAGCCTCGTCCACGTCTTCGGGCAGGAGCAGTTCCAGCCGGTCGGCCGGGACGCCCTGCTGGCCGCCATCCTGTCCATGATGATCGGCATGCTCTTCGTCTGGTTAGACCTGGGCCATCCCGAGCGGGCCTTGAACGCCTGGATCTTCTGGAACCCGCGCAGCGTCCTGGCCTGGGAGATCCGCTTCTACGTCCTGTACATTGCCCTGCTGGCGGCAGAGCTCTACTTCTCCATGCGGACCGATCTGATCCGCGCCGCCCAGGGGAGCGGCTGGCGGGCACGCGTGGCCGCCTGGCTGCGCCTCGGTTCGCGCGATCTGAGCGAGGCCGCCGAACGGCGCGACCGCCGCATCCGCAAGATCCTCGGCATCGTCGGCATCCCGCTGGCCGTCTTCGGCGTCCACGGCGGCACCGGCCTCCTCTTCGCCGCCGCCCGAGCCCGTCCGGCCTGGAACACCGGTATCTTCCCGGTCATCTTCGTCGTCTCCGCCATCACCTCGGGTGCGGCCCTGGCGCTGCTGCTCTACTGGACCCGAGAGCGCGTCTCGGGCCGGCCCGCCGACCCGGAGCTCATGGACAGCCTCTCGAAGTTCCTGGTGGCCTTGCTGACCCTGGACTGGATGCTCCAGGTCTTCGAGTACGTGGTAGCCGTCTACGACGCCGGCCCGCACGAGCTGGAGATCCTGACCGCCCAGTTCCTGGGGCCCTTCGCGTGGACGTTCTGGGGGCTCCAGCTGACGGTGGGGGCCATCCTTCCCATCTTGCTCATGGTTCGCTCCTGGCGCCGGCACGACCGGCGGCTCCAGCCGCTGGCCGCCCTTTTGGTGCTGGCAGGCATCGTCGGGGTCCGCGTCAACATCGTCGTCCCCGCCCTCATCCCGCCGGTGATGCCCGGGCTGCCCTGGAGCTTCTACGCACCCAACCTCTTCGAGTGGCTGATGGCCGCCGGTGTCTTCGCCGTGGCCCTCTGGCTGTACACGGGGGCGGCCACGCTGCTGCCCCTGGAGCCCGCGCCCGCCGCCGAGGCGGCCGAGACCGACGGGGGTGAACAGGTATGAAACAGACCAGGCGCCAGTTCCTGGGAACCAGCGCGGCGGTCGGCACCTTCCTCGTCGCCTCCGCCGGAGGGTCGGTCGGCTGGCGGACGATCCAGCGCTGGCTGGCCGGCGGCGCGTCGCACGGCGTGGGCGACTTCTCCGAGGATTACGACGCCTCGCGGGTGATCTACACCACCTGCGTCCAGTGCAACTCGCTCTGTTCCATCAAGGCGCTGCTCACCGAGGTGCCGGGCCGCTCGGCCCAGGACCCGACCTCCTTCGTCCGGAAGATCTCCGGCAATCCTTACAGCCCGATCAACACCGTCCCCTACGGGCCGGCCCCGTACACGACGCCGGCCCAGCAGGTGGCGCGGCACGGGACCATGCGCATGGCGGTGACGAGCCACGCCGGCCGCGGGGGACGCGCCTGCCTCAAGGGCCAGGCGGGGATCCAGACCGCCTTCGACCTGCACCGCGTCACCCGGCCGCTCCGCCGCGTGGGACCCCGGGGAAGCGGCCGCTGGGAGAGCGTCACCTGGGAGGAAGCGATCCGCGAGATCCTCGACGGCAGCCCCAGGCTCGGCACGCCCGGTCTCCGCCAGCTCTGGGCCTTCGTCCCCGAGGAGCAGGTGAAGGCCGACCTGGCCCGGGTCCGGGGCGGCGAGATGAGCCAGGCCGAGTTCGAGGCCAAGTACCGGGAGACGCTCATCGATCCGCGCCACCCCGACCTGGGGCCCAAGGCCAACCAGATCGCCTGCATCGGCGGCGACCGCACCACCTTCGTCGGCCAGCGTCTCTGGAACCGCACGCTGGGCTCGGTCAACTTCTTCAACCACGGCGGCGTCTGCGGCGTCAGCGGCGTCATCGGCACCCGCCGCTCGCACCAGGGCAAGACCAAGAAGGACCGGCTCTACGCGGATCTGGAGCACTGCGACTTCCTCATCGTCTGGGGCTCCAACCCCGCCGTGGCCAACAAGGGACCGGTCTACCTGGCGCCCATGCTGACCAACGCCCTGGCGCGGGGCATGAAGATGGCGGTGGTCGACCCCCGCCTCTCCGCCACCGCGCAGAAGGCCGACTGGTGGGTGCCGGTCCGCCCCGGCGCCGACGCCGCGCTGGCGCTGGGCATGGCACGCTGGATCGTGGAGAAGGGGCGCTACGACCGCCGCTACCTGACAAATCCCAACGCCAGGGCCGCCGCGGCTGACGGCGAGCCCACCTGGAGCGACGCCACCTTCCTCGTCCGGCTCGACCGCCCGGAGCGGCCGCTGCTCAAGGCGTCGGAGATCGGACTCGCGCCCGCCGGCTCCGAGGCCGACGGCCCGGTGGTCCTCTGGCAGGGCAAGCCGCTGCCGGCGAAGCAGGCCCCGGAGGGCGAGCTCTTCGTCGACGCGGAGGTGGCCGGCATCCCCGTCCGCTCCGTCTTCGACCTCTACCGGGAGCGGCTGATGGAGAAGAGCCTCCAGGAGTACGCGGATCTGGCCGGTGTGCCCCTCGACCTCCTGGAGCAGCTGGCCCGGGAGTGGACCTCGCACGGCAAGCGCGTCGCCCTCCTCGCCTACCGCGGACCGGCGATGCACACCAACGGCTACTACACGCTCCGCGCCATCAACGCCCTCAACCACCTGGTGGGCAACCACGACTGGAAGGGTGGCGACATGAACGCGGGCGCCCAGTTCCACGACGTCCAGGGGCGCTACGACCTCTTGAACGTGCCGGGCGGTCACCAGGCCTGGGGTGTGCCGGTGACGCGCCAGCAGACCGACTACCGCAAGGTCTCGCTCTCCCGGGAAGGGCCGGCCCGGCGTTACTGGTACCCGTTCAGCGGCAACCTCTGCCAGGAGGTCCTCCCCAGCGCGGGGGCGGGCTACCCTTACCCGCTGAAGGCGCTCTTCCTCTACCGGCACTCGCCGCTCGCCTCCGACCCCGCCCCGCAGCTGCAGGAGGAGGTGCTCCGCTCGCCCGAGAAGCTGCCGCTGGTGGTCGCCTTCGACCTGGAGGTGGCGGAGTCCAGCCAGTTCGCCGACTTCCTTCTGCCCGACGTCAGCTACCTGGAGCGCTGGGGGCTGGAGCACATCTACCCGGTCCTGCGCACCCGCTTCAGCCACATCCAGCAGCCGGTGACGCGGGTCTTCCCCGACCCCGAGGGGCCGCGGGACCTCCAGGACGTGCTGATCGAGCTCTTCAAGCGGATGGGGCTGCCCGGCGTGGGTCCGCGGGCCTTCCCGGGCGGCGAGCCGCTGGACCGGGCCGAGGATTTCTATCTCAAGGTGGCGGCCAACCTCGCCTTCGACGGGGAACCGGTCCCGGACGCCGACGAGGAGGAGGAAGCCGCCTTCGAGCGCGCCCGCCTCCTCGCCCTGGGGCGGACGTGGGACGCGGCCGCCTGGCGGCGCGCCGTCAAGCCGGAGGAGTGGCCGAAGGTGGTCTACGTGCTCAACCGGGGCGGCCGCTTCGAGGCGCCGGGGAACGAGTACGAGGGCGAGTGGCTCCGCTACCGCTTCGGTGGCCAGGCCAACTTCTACGACGCGGGCGTGGCCGCGCTCACCCACCCCGTGACGGGCGAGCCCTTCGACGGCCTGCCGCGGCTGGAACCGGTCCGGCGCTTCGACGGGCAGGAAGTGGACGACCCGCGCCCGCTCCAGCTGATCAACTGGAAGGCGCGGAACGCCGGCACCCACCGGACCATCGCGGACGCCTGGCTGCGCGAGATCCGGGGCGAGGACCTCCTCTGGATCCACCCGCGCGACGCCGAGGTCCGGGGAATCCGCGAGGGCGACTGGGTCTGGGTGGAGGCGGCGTCCGGCCGCGCCCGCGCCCGCGCCCACCTGACCGAGGGGATCCGCCCGGGGGTGGTGGGCGCCTCCTACAACTTCGGTCACACCGCCTACGGGAGCCGGCCGCTGGAGATCGACGGCCGTCTCGTCCCGGCGGTCCGGCCGTACGGCCACACCTCCTTCCGCCTGGACCAGCCGATGCACGAGGAGAGCGGTTACGCGCCCGGCCGGGGAGAGGGCTGGAACCCGAACTGGCTCCAGCCGGTGGATCCCCTCCTGGGGATGAACCTGCAGGACCCGATCGGCGGCGGGGCGTCGGAGCTGGACGCCCGGGTGGAAGTGCGCCGGGCCTGATCGCCCCGGGGCGCCCGGTCCCCGCCCCCCGCAGGTGCCCTCCCGCGTGCGGAGAATGCCTTTCGCGGGAGGGAGAACATGCGAGCTTCCCTGGGCAGGGGGCTGGGCGCCGCGGTCCTGTCGTCGCTGCTGGTCGTCGCCCTCTTCCTGCCCCTGGGCCCTTTGCCGCCGCTGGGACCGACCTTCGAGCCGACCCGCGGCGTCTTCGCCGGTTCCTGGCGGCCCGTGCCGGAGAGGCTCCGGATCGCCGGCCTGCAGGCGCCGGTCACCGTCGACTTCGACCGCTGGGGCGTGCCCCACATCTTCGCGCAGAACGATCACGACCTCTTCTTCGCCCAGGGATACCTGACCGGGCGGGAGCGGCTCCTGGAGATGGAGCTCCTCCGGCGGCAGAGCAAGGGGCGTCTCGCCGAGATCCTGGGCCCGGCAGCCCTGCCCAGTGACCGGTTCCAGCTGACGCTGGGGCTCTGGCCGACCGCCCAGGCTTCGGCGGAACGGATCGCCCGCGAGGAGCCGCGCATCCACGCGGAGATGGAAGCCTACGCGCAGGGCGTCAACGCCTGGATCCGCGAGGCTTCGGACCAGGGCCGGCTGCCGGCCCTCTTCGGGCTGCTCCGCTTCCGCCCGGCGCCCTGGACCGTGGCGGACAGCCTGGTGGTCCAGGGCTTCATGGCCGAGGACCTCGCCTTCAGCACCTCCCCGCTGGAGCGGGCGGCCATCACCGCCCGGCTGGGAGCGGAGCGGGCGAATGCGCTCTTCCGCGCCACCGCCGTCAACCCCCAGTTCCCTTACGACCCTGGGCCCTACCCGCCGGCCACGCCGCCGGACCGGGCGGCGCTGGAGCGGGTGCTCCTGCCCTTCGCCCCGGGTGCCGGGGTGGGCGGCCTCAGCGCCCGGGCGCCGCTGGCCAGCCGGCTGGTCGAGGCGACGCCGGGCGCCGCCCTGCCCCCCTCCCCCGAGGCGGTGGACTGGCTGGCCCTGGACCGTGCCGTCCGGAACGCCCTGGCCGGCGGACCCGTCACCGGTTCGCTGGCCAGCGGCCTCTCCGACAGCAACAACTGGGTGGTGGACGGGACGCTGACCGCGACCGGGAAGCCGCTCCTGGCCGGCGATCCGCACCTGGCCCTCACCCTTCCTTCGATCTGGTACGAGATCCACCTGGAGGCTCCGGACCTCCACGTCTACGGGGTGAGCATCCCGGGGACGCCGGGGGTGATCATCGGGCACAACCGGAACGTCGCCTGGAGCCTGACCAACGTGCAGAACCAGCAGTCCTTCTACTACGTAGAGACCACCGATCCGGCCCACCCGGGCCTCTACCTCCACGGCGGCCGCTGGCTCCGCTTCGCCACCCGGACCCTGGAGATCCCGGTGAAGGGACGGGCGCCCGAACGCTTCACCCTCCGCTGGACCGTCCATGGACCGGTGCTCCCGGCCGATCTGCCGGGCTTCCCGCCGCTCCCCGGCCGGGTGGTCAGCCTGGCCTGGACGGGGAACCTCTTCTCGGACGATTTCGCCGCGCTCGACGCCCTGATGCGGGCGCAGAACGCCACGGGCGTGCGGGCGGCGCTCCGGCGCTGGGGCAGCCCCACCCAGAACTTCGCCTACGCCACCACGCAGGGCGACATCGGCATCCTCTCCGCCGGTTACTACCCGCTGGTGGAAGGGGGCCAGCCCTGGCTGCCCCTGGACGGGAGCGACCCGCGGCACGACTGGCAGGGGCTGATCCCCTACGAGCGGGTGCCACAGGTGGCCAACCCCGCGAGCCACTTCGCCTTCACCTCCAACCAGCGCGAGGTCGGCCCCGACTACCCCTATTACATCGGCACCACCGAGAGCGGCTTCGACGCGGGCTACCGCGCGGCCACGGTCCACGCCTGGCTGGGCGACCCGGCCCACCGCCCGCTCACCCGGGAACGGATGGCCGAGCTGCAGTCCTCCCGGGTGGACAGCCTGGCACTCCGCCTGGTCCCCGTCCTGGTGGCCGCGGTGCGGGCGAGCCCGGCGAGCTCCCCCGAGCTCCGCCAGTCGGCGGACCTGCTGCAGCGCTGGGACGGCCGGATGGCCGAGGACCAGGCGGCGCCGGCCATCTGGTGGAGCTGGCTGAGCCATTACCTGGAGGACACCTTCGGACCCTGGTGGGAGCAAGCCGGCTTGGAACGCTTCCCCGACTTCCGCCTGAAGGGGTTCCAGCCCGCCCAGTCGGGCTGGAGGGCGTCGCTCCTGCAGGCGCTGGAGGTGATGACCACCGCCCCCGCGGGGTCGGCCCTGTACAAGTCCGTCGCCTACCCGGCCGGCTCGGATCGCTCCTGGTTCTTCGACCCGGTCCAGCAGACGGACCGGAGCCGCGAGGAAGTGATGCTCCAGGCGCTGGGCGAGGCGGTGGCCGATCTCCGCGCCAAGCTGGGCGACAACCCGGCTCGATGGCGGTGGGGCGATCTGCACAGGCGCCTCATCCCCTCCCTCACCCAGCGCCCCGCCCTGGGCCGCGGTCCCTTCCCCACGGGGGGCGACGCCTTCACCGTCGACGTCTCGGGCGGCGAACCCTCGACGCACGGCCCCAGCTGGCGGATGATCGCCGACCTCGCCGACCTGGGCCACTCCTGGGGCATCTTCCCCGGCGGCGAGTCGGGTGACCCCACCAGCCCGCACTACGCCGACCAGTTGCCGCTCTGGACCGGCCACCGGTACAAGGAACTGCGCTTCCCCGGCCAGCCCATGCTGGAGGCGGGTGGTTGGGCGGTGGCCGTCAGCCGGTTCGAACCAGCGGGGGGTGGCAAGTGATGTCGAAGACGGATCCTGCCCCGGCGGCGGCCCCTCAGGCCGGCGCGCCGGAGCGCCCGGCCGGGAGGTGGCGGCTCGCCGCCGCCGGCCTTCTCACCGCACTCCTGGCCTCCGCCGGCCTGGCGGCCGGCCTCTGGTGGCTGGGCGCGCCGGCGGCGGCGCTTCTCTTCGCCTGGCTCGATCCGCCGGGGCGACGAGGATGGACAGCCTTCACCGCCGTCCTCGCCGCCTGGGTCGCCTTCGACCTGCGCGCGCTGCTGGCGGCGGGCGGCTGGCAGCAGAGCCAGGTCGTGATGGCCCTGGCCGGCCTTCCCGGCCCGGCGGCCGTCGCCTTCTGGCTTCTGCCCGCACTCCTGGCGGCCGCTGCGGCAGGGCTGGCGGCCGTGGCAGGCGCCGAGGTGGCCGGCTGGCGGCGCGGGCATGCGCTGGGCCGCCCGCAAGCGGCATCCGGCCCGGGACCCGCCCGGGACGGCGGCGGCTGAAGCCGGCCGGCTCGCCGGCGGGCACCGGGGCTCCCGCCGCCATGCCCTCCCCGGCTTGGTCGAAACTGCCGTATCCTTAGGGTTCGAGGGCGGGGAGGGGGGAGGCGGGGTGTCCCCGCCTCCCGACCCGCCCGGGAAGGGAGCGATCCGTCAGCGTGTCCTCTCGAGAGCCCGCCTATCAGGTGATCGGGAAGTCGCAGCCACGGCTGGACGGGCCGGAGAAACTGCGCGGCTCCGCGCGCTACGTCGCCGACCTGCGCCCGGCCCACCTGCTGCACGCGCGGCTGGTGCTCAGCCCCCACCCCCACGCCCGCATCGTCCGCATCGACGCGACCGGCGCCCTTCAGACGACCGGCGTGGTGGCGGTCCTGACCGCCGCCGATCTGGAGCCCACCGCCCTGCTGGCGGAGGACGAGGTCTTCTACGTCGGCCACCCCGTGGCCGTGGTGGTGGCCGAGAGCGAAGCCCTGGCCGAGGACGCGGCCGAGCGGGTCCAGGTGGAGTACGAGCCGCTCCCGGCGGTCCTCGATCCCGAGCAGGCGATGCTCCCGGACGCCCCCCTCGTGCGTCGCCTCCCGGAGGACCATGCCTCGGAGGCGATGGCGGCGCACGGGGCGGCGACGGCCAGCGCCCAGGACGAGCCCCGCCCGCAGAACGTCAGCGACATGGTCCACTTCCGCCGCGGCGACGTCGCAGCCGGCTTCGCCCAGGCCGACGCGGTGATCGAGGCCACCTACCGCGCCGGCGCCGTCCACCAGGGCCACATCGAGACGCACGGCGTGGTGGCGGAGCCCGGCCCCGACGGTTCCCTCACCCTGTGGACCTCGACCCAGGGCTCCTTCGACACCCGTCACGGCACGGCCCAGACGCTGGGCCTGGAGGAGCACCGGATCCGCGTGGTGCCGACGACGGTGGGTGGCGCCTTCGGCGGCAAGTTCATGCTTCTCGAGCCGCTGGCCGGTGCCGTGGCGCGCCGCCTGGGCCGCACCGTCCGCCTGGTCCTGGATCGCGTCCAGGACTTCCTGGTCAGCCGCCCGGCGCCGGCGGCGGTCATCCGCCTGAAGATGGGCGCCCGGCGCGACGGCAGCCTGACCGCGCTTCAGGCCCGGCTGGTCTTCGACACCGGCGCCGAACCCGGCTCGCCGGTGGGCATCGCCGCCCTTCTCCTGGGAGGCACCTACCGGGTGCCCCACCTGGAGATCGTCGGCTACGAGGTGCTCACCCACAAGAGCCCCGCCGGGGCGTACAGGGGGCCCGGCGCGCCGCAGGCTTACTTCGCCCTGGAGTCGCACATGGACCGGCTCGCCCGGCGCCTCGGCCTCGACCCGCTCGAGTTCCGTCTGCAGAACGCGGCCCGCGAGGGCGATCCCCGCCCCGACGGCCGGTCCTGGCCCCGCCTGGGGCTGGTGGAGTGCCTGGAGCGGGTGCGCGAGCATCCGCTCTGGCAGGAGAAGCCTGCCGGGCCCGACGAGGGCTGGGGGCTGGCGGTGGGCGGCTGGCCGGGCGGCCTGGAACCGGCGGCGGCCGGCTGCCGCCTCGACCCCGACGGCACCCTCACCGTCCAGGTGGGCGCCGTCGACATCACCGGCTCGGCCACCTCGCTGGCCATGATCGCGGCCGAGATCTTCGGCCTGCCCCCCGAGCGCGTCCAGGTCGTCAACCGGGACACGGACAGCTCGCCCTTCGGCGGCTCCGCCGGAGGAAGCAAGACCATCTACACCATCGGACCCGCGGTCCAGCGCGCCGCCGAGGACGCCCGGCGCCAGGTGCTCGAGCTGGCGGCCGAGCGGCTGGAGGCCGCGCCCGAGGACCTGGAGCTGCGCGACGGCCGCGTCTCGGTCAAGGGCGTGCCCTCCCGCTCCGTGACCCTGGCCGAGCTGGCGCGGCTCACCACCCGGTTCGGCAGTCGGTACGCCCCCATCTACGGCCACGGCCGGGTGGCGCAGCGCTCCTCCGCGCCGGGCTTCGCCGTCCATCTGGCCCGTGTCCACGTGGACCGCGAGACCGGCCAGCTCAGGGTGACCGGCTACCTGGCCGTTCAGGACGTGGGGCGGGCGATCAACCCCGCCGAGGTGGTCGGGCAGATCCGGGGCGGCGTGACGCAGGGGATCGGGCGCGCCTTCCTGGAGGAGCTGATCTGGGACGAGTCGGGCCAGCTGGCCGACGCCAACCTGGCCGACTACCGCCTGCCCACCGTCTCCGACGTCCCGCCCATCGAGGCGGAGCTGGTGGAGGTCCCCGCCCCGGACGGCCCCTTCGGTGCCAAAGGGGTCGGCGAGCCGCCCGCCATCCCCGTGGCGGCGGCGCTGGCCAACGCGTTGGAGGATGCGGTGGGCGTCCGCCTGGAGCGCATCCCCTTCCACCCCGCGGCCGTCCTCGAGGCGCTGGGGCAGGCGGACCGGCGTACGGCCTGAGCCTGGCCGCCGGCGCGGGCCGGCGGCCGACCACCCCGCGGCAGCGGAACGGCGGAAGAGACGAGACGGGCGCGGTGCCTTGGCACCGCGCCCGTTCTGGGAGCAGGTCTCGGGAGGTAGACCTGCTCCTGCCCCCCGGAGGGCTTTCGTGAAGCCTGGGTGCGGGACCGATCGGTCGGCCGCCCCGGCTTCCGATTCTGGCCGCCGGTCGTCGTGAGTTCCCCGCGCTCCTCAGGACTCCGCGACCAGCGGTTGCATCTTGAGGATAGCCAGCCTCTTCGGCGGTGAACATCGGTTCCGGGCCCGAAAGCGCCGCCCTCCCACCTGGGGCGCCCACCCGAGGGGCTCGGCCGCGCTCGCGCCCCGGCGCCGCCCCGCTCCGCCTTGGCTTCTCCTCGCCCTCAGGCGGGGCGCCCGCTTCCGCTGGGCTCGGGGCGCCGCCGGAGGAGCGTGTGGATCGGCTGTCCCAGGCCCAGGGCGGCCGCCTCCATCAGCGTCTCGGGCAGCGTCGGGTGGGCGTGGATGGTCAGCGCCAGATCCTCCAGCGTCGCCCCCATCTCGATGGCCAGCACCCCCTCGGCGATCAGGCTGGAGGCGTCCGGACCCACGATCTGGACGCCGAGCAGCGCGTGGTCCGAGGCGTCCGCCACCAGCTGGACGAAGCCCTCGCCCCGCGCCTCGCCCAGCGCCCGGCCGTTGGCGGCGAAGTTGAAGCGGGCGCTGACCGGCTCGATCCCCTGCGCCCGGGCCTCTTCCTCGGTCAGGCCGGCGGTGGCGATCTCCGGGTCCGAGAAGATGACCGCCGGGACGGCGCGCGGCTCGAAGACCGTCGGCCGGCCGGCCGCCGCCTCCGCCGCCACGATCCCCTCGTGGCTCGCCTTGTGGGCGAGGAGCGGCCCGCCCGCCAGATCCCCGATGGCGAAGATGCCGGCGGCCCGCGTCCGGCGCTGGCCGTCCACCGGCAGGAAGCCCTTCTCGTCCGTGCTCAGCCCGACGCTCTCCAAGCCGAGCTCCTCGCTGTTGGGGCGCCTGCCCACGGAGACCAGAACCTTCTCCGCCGGGATCGCCACCTCGCGCCCGTCCGCCAGGCGGACGGCCACCCTGCCCGCACCCGAGCCGCCGGCGGGCGGCTCGCCTCCCAGCAACTGGGCGCCCTTGTGGACCGTGACGCCCAGCTTGCGGAGCTGCCGCTCCACCACCGTCACCAGGCTCCTCCCCACGCCGCCCAGGATCTCGGGCAGCGCCTCGACCACGGTGACGCGGCTTCCCAGCTTGGCATAGACCGTGCCCAGCTCGATGCCGATGTAGCCGCCGCCCACCACCACCAGCTCCGCCGGCAGCTCCCGCAGGGCGAGGGCGCCGGTGGCGTCGAGCACCCAGCGCCCGTCGAAGGGGAGCACCTTCAACGCCGCGGGTCGCGAGCCGGTGGCCAGGACGGCCTGGCGGAAGGCGATCTCGCTTCCCTGGGGTGGGACGACCGCGGTGCCGGCGCCCGCGCCCGCGCCGGCCCCGGCGACCCCGCCGGCCCCGGCGACCGGTTCGATCCGGGCCCGCCCGGGCCCCAGCAGCCGCGCCCGGCCGTGGACGAGGCGGACACCGTTCCCCTGCAGGAGCTGGCGGACGCCGCCCGTCAGCTGCCGGACGACGCCCGCCTTCCAGTCCTGGAGCCGCCCCAGGTCGACCCGGGCGCCCTCGAAGAGCAGCCCCATCGTCTCGGCCTGGCGGGCGCGGGCGAAGAGGTCGGCGGCGCTGATCAGCGCCTTGGAGGGGATGCAGCCCACGTTGAGGCAGACCCCTCCCACCTCCCCCGCCTCCACCAGGGTGACGTCCAGGCCCAGCTGGGCCGCGCGGATGGCGGCCACATAGCCGCCCGGCCCGCCCCCGATCACCAGGAGCTCCGCCGTCCCGCCCTGCGCTCCGTTCATCGCCTCGCTCACGCTCGCCACCCTTCCCTCGCGTCTTGGGCTCGCTCCCCGCCCTCGCCAGCCCAGCCCATCTCCTCCAGCAGCCGCCGGTACGCCTCCGGATCGTCCACGTCGCGGAACCAGGGGCCCCGCCCCAGCTCCACCCGCATCACCCGGTCCGGATACCTGCCCAGCAGCTGGCGAGCGCCCACGTCACCCTCCAGGCGCAGCAGCTCGTCGAAGAGCGGCCGGGCGAAGACGGCCGGATTGCGGAGCTCGCCCTCCTCCGCCGCCGCCACGGCCAGCGCCTCCCCCCGCCGCCCGAAGGCCTCGACGAGCCGCTCCACCTGTTTGCGCGCCAGCGCGGGCTGGTCGACCACCAGGAAGAGGATCCCGTCCGGCCGCTCCCCCGCGGCGGCCGCCCGGACCCCCGCCGCCACCGAGGAGGCAAGCCCCCGCGCGTACCCGCGGTGGTCCACCACCCGCAGGCGCGCGTCCTCGCCCCGCTGGCGCGCCCAGCGCAGCGCCTCGGCCCGGAGCTCCGCCGCCGCGGGCCCCACCACCACCCAGATCCGCCCGTCCACGGCGGCGGCCGCCTCCAGCGCCCGGGAGAGGAGCGTGGCTCCCGGCCCCGCGGGCAGAAGCGGCTTCGGCCGGCCCATGCGGCGGCTCAGCCCTGCCGCCAGGACCACCGCGTCAAGCCGTGGCCGCCTCGGCATGGATGCTCCCGCTCCGCTCGCGCAGGAAGCCTCCCCGGTGCCCGTTCCGGACGGCCAGCACCTCGGCCAGGATGCTGACCGCCACCTCCTCCGGCCCCTCGGCGCCCACGTCCAGCCCCACCGGGCTGTACAGGCGGGCCAGCGCCGCCGGCGAGGGGCGGAAGCCCTCCCTGCGGAGCTCCTCCAGGATCCGCTCGGCCCGCTCGCGCGGCCCGAGCAGCCCGACGTAGGCCGCCTCCGAGGCGAGGGCGAAGCGGAGGCTGAGCCGGTCGCGGACCAGGTGGTGGTTCATCACCACCGCGTAGCTGCGCGGACCCAGATGGAGACGCCCCTCCAGCTCGTCCGGTGCAAGGGGCACCACCTCTGCCCCGGGGAAGCGCTCGGGGGTCGCGTAGGCCTCCCGCGGGTCGACCACCAGGACCCGGAAGCCCAGCCGGCTCCCGCCCTGGGCCAGCGGAACGGCGTCATGGCCGGCGCCGAAGAGGACCAGCTCCGGCGGCGCCGCCTGGACGTCGAAGAAGAGCGGGAGCCGGGCGCCGCCGGGGAGCTCCGCCTCCGCGCTTCCCGAGCGCGGTCGTGCCGCCGCCAGCCGGCGGCGCGCCTCCGCCACCGCCCAGCGGTCGACGGCGGCGTCGCCCAGGCTGCCCACGGGCTCCCCTTCCTCGGGAACGAAGAGGCGCGCGCCGCCTTCCAGCGCCGTCACCAGGACGGCGGTCTGCCCCCCGCGGACCGCCTCCAGCCAGCGCTCGAAAGGAAGGCTCATCGCCCGCCCCCTCCGGCGCCGGCGCCGCCTGCCTCCGGGAGCGGCTCGACGTAGACGTCCAGCGCGCCACCGCAACCCAGCCCCAGGCTCCAGACGGTCTCGTCGTCCAGCTCGTAGTGGCGGAGGAGCGGCTTCCCGCCCTCCATCACCTGGCGCGCCACCTCGGCGATGTCCGCCTCGACGCACCCTCCCGAGACGGTGCCCACGATCCGACCGTCCTCGTGGACCAGCAGCTTGGCCCCCTCGCGCCGGTACGCCGAGCCCCGCACGCGGACCACCGTGGCCAGGGCCGCCCGCCGGCCCGATCGCCGGGCCTCCTCGATCGCCTCCAGCAGCAGCTCCCGCTCGCCCATGAGGGCTCACCTCCCGTCGAGCTCCGCCCCCTCGGCCAGGGCGCGCTCCAGGGCCGCCTGGAGCGGCTCCCCCGCGCCCCCCGTCAGGAGCTCCCAGTCCTCCCTGTCCTTCACGATACAACCGAGGGTCTCCCGCACCATCGCCTCGTCCAGGGCGTCCCGGTGGAGAGCCGTCAGGGC
This sequence comes from Bacillota bacterium, assembly GCA_029961055.1. NCBI lineage: Bacteria > Bacillati > Bacillota > Bacillota bacterium. Next base: position 106,443 of record JASBVM010000004.1, on the reverse strand, counting down.
CCGCGCCCAGTCCAGGCTCTCCGCCACCCCGGGCGCCTTGTTGAGCGAGAGCTGCCGCAACCGCTCCACGAAGCGCGCCACCTGCCGCGCCAGCCGCCGGTCGACGCCCGGCAGGCGCGCCTCCAGGATGCGGACCTCCTTCTCGAAGTCGGGATAGGGGATCCAGAGGTAGAGGCAGCGCCGGCGAAGCGCGTCGCTCAGCTCCCGGGTCCGGTTGGAGGTGAGGATCACGTAGGGCCGCTGCCGCGCCCGGAGGGTGCCGATCTCGGGGATGGTCACCTGGAACTCGGCCAGCACCTCCAGCAGGAAGGCCTCGAACTCCTCGTCCGCCCGGTCGATCTCGTCGATCAGCAGGACCGGCGCCCGCTCCTGGCTGATCGCCTCCAGGAGCGGCCTGCGCAGCAGGAAGGGCTCGCTGAAGATCTCCGCCTCCCGCACCTCGGCCGGCTGCCCGCTCTGCTCCGTCAGACGGATATGGAGCATCTGCTTCGGATAGTTCCACTCGTAGAGCGCCGTGGAGGCGTCCAGACCCTCGTAGCACTGGAGGCGGATCAGGCGGGTCCCGAGCACCTCCGCCAGCACCTTGGCGATCTCCGTCTTCCCCACGCCCGCCGGCCCCTCCACCAGGAGCGGCTTCTCCAGGGCGAGGACCAGCCGGAGCGCCGTCGCCACCGCCCGGTCGGCCACGTACCCCTGCTCCCGGAAGGCGGCCTGGATCGCCTCCACCCCGGGAAGCGGGCGGCCGGCGACCTCTTCTCCCGCCCCCTTCTCCGCGGACGTCGATCTCACCCCCGACCCGTCGGCTTCGAGTGGTAACCTTTCTCATCTCACCATAGTCTCACCGCAGGGGAAAGCCCAGGGGTGGGGGGCGAAGGCCGCCCGCGGCACACGCCCTCCGCGCCTGTGGCGGGGCGATCGTGCCGCATCCCGGACCATCGGCATGGCGGCTCGTCGAGGAGGGACTTGCCCGGTCCTGCGCTGGCTGGAGGGAGAGGCGGCTCGCTGCGGGCGGGTCCCTTGCGCAGGACCCGGGATCCCGGCCTCAGGAAGCCAGGTACTCCATCAGGCCGCGGCCGGCCGCGCGCCGGAGCTTGCGCAGCGCCCTCTGCTCCAGCTGGTGGACCCGGCAGCGGCTGACGCCCATCTGCTCGGCCACGCGCTCCAGCGTCCGCGCCTCCCCGCCGTCAAGCCCGAAGCGGTAGACCAGGACCTGCTGCTCGCGCGGGCTGAGCACCCGCATCAGCTGCCGGACGTCGGCCGAGAGCTGCCGGTGGACGGCCAGTTCGTCCAGGGTGGGGCCCACCTCGGGGTCGCTCACCAGGTCACCCAGGCGCTCGTCGCCGCGGTCGCCCACCGGCGTGTCCAGGGAGACGGGTTCGCGCACCGCGAGCTGGATCGCCTTCACCCGCTCCACCCCGGTCCGCGCCTCGTTGGCCAGCTCCTCCGGGGTCGGGTCGCGCCCCTCGCGCGCGGCGAACTGCTGCTCGGCCTTCCGCAGGCGGCCCGCCTCGCCCGCGGGGATGCGGATGGCCCGCCCCTGGTTCTCCACCGCGCGGATCATCGCCTCCCGGATCCACCAGGTGGCGTAGGTGCTGAACCTGTAGCCGCGGCGCCAGTCGAACTTCTCCACCGCGTGGAGCAGTCCCAGGTTTCCTTCCTGGATCAGGTCGGCCAGGGGAAGACCGCGGCCCATGTAGTGCCGGGCCACGCTGACCACCAGCCGGAGGTTGGACTCCACCAGGCGCTGGCGCGCCTCCCGGTCACCCTGCTCGGCACGCTGCGCCAGCTCGCGCTCCTCCTGCTCGTCCAGGAGAGGCTGCCGCCCGATCTCGTCCAGGTAGAGCCGCACCGCATCCTGGGTGCCGGCCTCTTCCTCGATCTCCTCGGACAGGTGGGTGGACATGGTTCCTCGCCCCATCCCTCGCCGGCCGCCGCCGCGGCCGGTTGATCGCCCGCGAGCGTCTTTCTTGCAGGTACCTTGCAGCAGACTTGCCCGTCGCTTGCGCTTCCATTTGCAAGTCCGACGATAGAGAAACCTTCGGCCCGCCACCATTCCACGAAAGGAGCATTTCTGCGGCGAGCGCCGTACCGATCGGATGAGCCCGGGCGGCGAGGGAACGGCAGGAAGCGGCTCCTTCTCCGATAATCCTTCCGAGCGAGGGATGGACGGATGGGCGAGCCGACCCCGTTCGGGGGTGGCGGGACGGGGACGACCGGCGGCCGGACGGGATGCGGCGCGCTTCAGGTGCTGGCGGGCGCCATGCTCTGGGGGACCACGGGGACGGCCCAGGCGCTGGCGCCGGCGGGGGCCACGCCGCCGGCGGTGGGTGCCGCGCGGCTCCTGGTGGGCGGGCTGGCGCTGCTCGCGTTGGGCGCCGGGCGGGGGCTCCCCGGCCCCCTCCGCCGCTGGCCGTGGACACCGCTCCTCCTCTCGGCCGCCTGCATGGCCGCCTACCAGCCGCTCTTCTTCGGCGGGGTCGCCCGCGCAGGGGTCGCCGTGGGCACGCTGGTGGGGATCGGCAGCTCGCCCATCGCCACCGGCCTCCTGGCCGCGGTGCTGCGGGGTGAGCGGCTGACCGGCCGCTGGCTCGCGGCCACGCTCCTGGCCGTGGCGGGCGCCAGCCTGCTCGCCGGTTCGGGCGGCGAGCTGCGGGCCGAGCCGCTGGGGGTGGCCATGGCGATGGGCGCGGGCGTGGCCTACGCGCTCTATACCGTGACCAGCAAGCGCCTGCTGGAGGAGCACGACCCCGCCGCGGTGGCGGCGGTGGTCTTCGCCGTGGCCGGCCTCGGTTCGGCCCCGCTCCTCTTGCTGTCGGATCCCGCCTGGCTCCTGCGGCCGCGCGGCGCCCTGGTGGCGCTCCACCTGGGGCTGGTGGCCACGGCCCTGGCCTACACGCTCTTCACCCGCGGGCTGAGACGGCTGCCTGCCGCCACCGCCGCCACCCTCTCCCTCGCCGAGCCGTTGACCGCCACCTTTCTCGGTACGGTCGTCCTTCGCGAGCCTTTCACAGGGCCGGAGGCGGCCGGGGCGCTCCTCCTCCTGGGAGGGCTCCTGCTGCTGGCGCTGCCGCCTGGCATCTCCTCCGCGACGGCCCGGCGTCTCGGCCTCCGCCCGCCGGCCGCGGGCCGCTGAGCCGCTTTGACCACCCGCCCCACTCGTTCGTGAAAGTGCGAACGAGTCCGACGGGCCCACCCGCCGTCCCAGCACCTGGAGCAATCGCCACCTCCGATCAGGCACTGCCAGGGCCGCTCGCCGGGCGACCTCCGCTTTGCCTTCCCCGCCGTTTTCGCAAGTTAATGCAGTGAGAACGTCAGTCGGGGGTGGGCGGCGGTGCGACTGGTGGTCGTAGGCGCGGGCTATGCGGGTTTGGCGGTCGTCCGGGCACTCAGGCGGTTCGGCGGGATGCGCCGTGCCCAGGTGACGCTGGTCGAGCCGCACCCCTACCATACGATCGTCACGCGCCTCCACGCCGTCGCCGCGGGGACGCTTCCTCCCTCGGGGGTGACGGTGCCCCTGGAGCGCGTGGCGCAGGGCGCGGACCTCCTGCCCGCCCGCGCCACTGCCGTCGACACGCGGTCGCGACGGCTGTGGACCGAGGCCGGTCCCCTCGACTATGACCTGCTGGTCCTCTCGGTCGGCTCGGTCCCCGCCTATCATGGGATCCCCGGCCTCGACCGCTTCAGCCTGCCGTTGCGCACGCTGGAGGACGCCCTCCGGGTGCGGCGCGAGCTGGCCGCGCCCGAACGGCTGGGCAGGCTGGTGGTGGGCGGCGCCGGCCTCACCGGCCTCGAGCTGGCCACCGAGGTGGCCTCCCGACCGCGCCGGCCCCGGGAGATCGTCCTGGTGGAGGCGCTGCCGGAGATCCTCCCGCCCTTCTCGCCCCGCCTCCGCCGGCACGTCCGGGCTGCGCTGGCGCGCATGGGGGTGGAGCTTCGAACGGGCGCGCGGATCGAGGAAGTGGAGCCGGGGCGCCTCCGCCTCGCGGGCGATGGCGATCTGGAGGCGGACCTCTTCGTCTGGACCGGCGGCGTCGGCGGCGCTCCCCTCTTGCGGCGGCTGGGCGAACAGGGCGCCGCCCTGGGCCGCGGTGGGAGGTTGAAGGTCGACGCCTCCTACGCCGTGCCGGGCGCGGAAGGCCTCTACGCGGTGGGCGATGCCGCCGACGACGGGCGGGAGCCGTCAGCCCAGCTGGCGGTGGCTCAGGGCGAGCGCCTCGGTCGCCTTCTCTCCCTCCGGCTGGCCGGGAGAGCCGAGGGCGCGGAGGCCATGGAGCCGCCGCGGCTCCTGGGGCTCTTCGCCAGCCTCGGCCCCCGCGACGGCTTCGGTCGCCTCCGGGAGACCGAGCTGGCCGGGCTTCCCGCCCACGTCGTCAAGTGGCTGGCCGAGCTCCGCTACCTGTGGCGGCTTGGCGGGCGCCCGACGGAAGTGGCGCTGGCGGCGATGCCCCCCTCCCGCGAGGGGCAGGCGCCCGGGGAAGCGGAACGCGCGGCCCAGGGCCGCTCCTGAGCTCGCTCCGCCCGGGCTCGCTCCGCCCGGGCCGGCGGCCGAAGGCCGGCCGGCAGACCGGAAGGAAGCTTTTGGCTCGACCCCGTCGTACCGTCATACAATGGGCCTGATCCCCCGTGGAGCGCGAGCGGGCGCCGCTCTCCACCGTGGCCGGCCTCCTGCTCGTGGGCGCCATCACCACCTACGCGGCGCGGGAGGTGAAGGGGCACGGTGTCCCCCAGATCCTGCAGGCGCTGGCGCTCCGGGGCGGGCGGCTCCGGCGCCGTCTTCGCCGCCTCCGCCCAGGCGCCGCTGACGGCGACCACCATCATCCTGGAGATGACCGGCGACTGTCGCCTCGCCCCCGCGGCCATGGCCGCCTGCGCGGTCGCCTACCTGGTGCACGGCTCGCTGCTGGAGGATTCGATGTACACGGTCCGCCTCCGCCGCCGCGGCATCATGATCCTCCGCGGAGCTCGAACTACCCCTGGGTCGCCGCTGAGGCCTCCCTCGAGGAGGCGACGCGCCTCTTCGCCCTCCTCGACGCCACCGAGCTGGCCGTCGTCCGCGAGGAGGAAGGGAGGCGGCGGGTGGTCGGCGTCCTCACCCAGGGAGGCGCGTTGAAGGCCTACTCCACCCACACCCTCCTGGGCATGGACACCTCCAACCGGATCGCCCGCCTGCGCGAGGCGCGGTCCGACGCCGGCGCCTTCGGCGAGGTGACCCTGCCGCCGGAGTCGCCCGCGGTCGGCAAGCGCTTGGCGGAGTTGGCCCTGCAGCGCGGCGCTGCGGCGGGCGGGATTCCAGGTGGCCGGGCGGCTCTCGGGGCACTCGGGGCGCCGGAGGCGCCGGGCCTGGCCGACCGCCGCTGAACCGCCAGCCCGGCCGGCAACCGTGGAGAAAGCGGTGGGGCGCGCCCCCCGGCCCGCCCCGCCGCTCCGGGCCGCTCAGACGGCGCGCAGCGCCTGGTCCAGGAGCCTTCGGACCCGCTCGCTCTCGCTCAGCGGCTCGCCCGTCTCCGGGTCCACCGCCCGGCAGGCGCCGTCGACGAGGCGGGTGACCACCTCGCCCCGCGCCTCGGGATTCCCCCGCAGCTGGGGCGCGTCGATCAGCCCGACGTGGACGGCTCGGGCGAGGGTGGTGGCGTCCGCCCAGGGATCGGCCACGCCCGGGTCGGCGACGGAGCGGATCGCCTCCAGAAGGATCATGGCTTCCTGAACCAGCTCGTCGCGCCTGGCCTGCACGTTGGGGTCGACCGCCATGGCCGGCAGGCCGTCCAGCGCGTCCCGGATCACGCCCCGGGCGAGGCGCGCGGCCTCGATCACGTCCCGCGCCGTGGCCGCGTGGTCGGCCTCCACCGGCGCCACCACATGGACGATCTGCGGCCGGAGCGCCATCTGCAGGAGGGTGGTGGCGCCCAGGTGGCCGCGCGCCGCGTCGAGGTCGGCCGGCATGCTGGTCAGCCCTGCCCGCGTCTCGCGCAGGACGGTGAAGCCGTCGCCCTCCAGCGACTCGATCAGCTCCGCCTTGGCCAGCATCTTGGCCAGGTCCATGGTGAACGAGGTGCCCGGCGGCGTGTTGAACATGAACTGGGCCACGTAGGTGCGGACCCCCGCCGCCCGCGCGTTGTACGCCGCCAGGAAGGCCATGGCCACGGCGACGCTGTCCGGGGCGTCGCGAAGGCTCCAGTGGTGCGCCTCGTTGGACTCCAGGGGGATGCCGTGCGCCCCGTGCCAGGCGAAGGCCGCCTGCGCCTCCCGGATCGTCTCCTCCAGCGACCGCCGGCTGCGACCGTCCAGGACGCTGTACCAGGTGAGCGGGACCGCTCCCCAGGCGAGGTGAATGGTCTCGCGCAGGACCTCGGCCATGCGGAGGATGTCCCGCGTCCCGCTGTAGGAGCGCATCAGCGGGAAGTTGCCCCGCCGCGAAGCCTGGTAGAGCGCCCGGAACTCCTCGGGGCTGTGGACGGGGACGCCCCCTGCACCTTCCTGGCGGGGGTCCCGCTCCTCCGGGTGGAAGAAGTGCTCCTGGGTGTTCTGGTCGACGCCCAACGAGATGACGTCCACCGCCCGCGACTCGGCGATGGCGGCCACGCCCTCCAGCGTCTCCCGGTAGGAAGGGCGCCCGTAGTGGTGGCGGATGAGCGGGAACGGCGCCTGGGCGCGGACCCGCTCGACCAGCGTCTCCGGGTAGGCGGTGGGCGCCGCCTCCAGCGGTCGCCCACGGAGCCAGGCCAGGACCGCCTCGTCGCCTTCGGTGCCGTCGAAGACCGCCTCGAAGAGGCCGCTCCGGGCCGCGACCCGGGCGACGGGCGGCGTGCCGCCGAAGACCAGGCGGGGCCGCCAACCCGTCTTGGCCAGGCGCGCTTCCAGTTCGCGACCGAAGAGTTCCAGCACCCTCCCCGCCGCCTCCGGCGTCAACCGGTAGCTGACGCCGACCAGGTCGGGGCGCTCGCGCTCGACGGCGCGGGCGAAGTCGACCGGATCGACGGCGGGGCCGAGGAAGATCGTGCGGTAGCCCGCCTCCCCGGCGAGGCGCAGGAAGCGGCTGACGCCCACCACGTGGACGCAGTCGCCGACGGCACCCGCCATCACCAGCGGCTGCTTCAGACCGGCATGGGACGCCATGAGCGGACCCCTCCTTCGCGGACGTAACGGATCAGCTGCTCGCCGCTGAAGCCGTCGAAGCCCAGGTTCTCCAACGTGCGGCCGCGCGCCCGGAGATCGGTCCCGACCACGCGGGAGGCGAGCCCGATCAGCGCGTCCATCAGGGGCGTGCAGACCCCCAGCGACCGTCCCAGCGAGGCCATCGGTACGAGACCCGTCGGCACGTCCTCGTAGAGATAGCGGTTGGCCAGCGTGCTCGGCGAAACGATCCCCTCATAGGCGGGGTTGCTCTGGATGGCCGCGTACAGGTCCTCCCCGGCGGCGCCGTACGCCTCCTCCAGCCACCCCCGGGCGCTCTGCACGGGCACGCCCAACGCGCGGCCCACGGCCAGCCGCTCCTCGTCCAGAGCCTCCAGAACCCGCGCCACCGCCGGCGAGATGCCCTGGCGGTAGTACTCGAAGAGCTCTCCCGCCTCGATCCGGGCCATGTTGAGCAGGGTCGGCGCCGGGTGGAAGATGGCGCCGATGTTGCCGAGAGAGGTGGTGAGCACGTCGGGGGCGGCCACGAACTGGGGCAGGGCCCGCGCCAGCGGGCGGAGCACTTCCTCCGTCCGCCAGGCCGGGATGGCCGCCAGGGGCACCTCCCGCTTGACCTGGAAGACGCGGACGCGCGCGGGGCCGGACACCCGGCTGGCGTAGAGCAGCGTCTGCGCCTCGGCGACCAGGAGATTCGAGGGCGCCCCGGCCCGGTGGAGCGCCTGCGAGAACTCGAGGGCACCCAGCGTCCGACCCGGGTGGAGAAGGATCTTATGGCCCGGTCGGAGATGGGGAGCCAGCCAGGTGGCGACGTCGCGGTGGGCGTGGGCCGGTACCACCACCACCACCACATCGGCGGCCTCCAGGAGCGATGCCGGATCCGTCCCGGCCCCCAGGAGGCGACCGAAGCCCTCCAGCGCGCCCTCGAGCTCGATGCCACCGCGCTCGGCGACGGCGGCGGTCTTTTCGGGACTGCGGTTGAGGAGCATGACCGGGTGGCCGAGCAGGGCGAGGTGGCCGGCCATGGCCAACCCCCCGCCTCCCGCGCCCACCACGAGGAAGCGCGGCTCGTTCTGCGGGCTGCGCACGACGATCCCCCCTTCCGGCGGATCTCGAGGCCGGTCCTGAGGGCATGAAAAAAGCCCAGGAGGGGTCCTGGGTCGCGCACGCAGCGCGCCCGGCCGCCTCCTCTCCCCACGCCTGCGAGGTTAGCTGACGGGCTCGGGCCGGAAGAGTCTGGCCCTACGGTTCCTGCCGGAACCGATTGGCCCCACGAACTTGGGTCCCCCGCTCCCCGTCTCCGGGGATTCGGCGATCAGGCGAACCGGCGTAACTCGATTGTCCTCTCATGGATATCAGAGCGCGACCGGCGGGTCAAGGAAGCGGTCCCGTTCCCGCCCGGCCCGGGCGGTGCCGGGCGCATCCGCACTCCCCGGATCGGCGCCGCTCGCGGAGGGCTGTGTCATGATGGAGGAGGGGATGAACTCCTGGCCGCGCCGCCTGTCCCGTTCGAAGACCGCCGCCAGGCCGGGCGCCGGCTGGCCGAGGCCTGCCTGCAGCGTGGCTGGGAGGTCGACTTCGTGGTCGCCCTGCCCCGCGGCGGCGTGGTGGTGGGCGCCGAGGTGGCACGCTCGCTCCGGGCCCCGCTCCGCGTCGCGCTGGCCCGGAAGCTCCACCATCCGTACCAGCCCGAGTTCGCCGCGGGCGCCTTGGCGCCGGACGGGCGCCTTCTCTGGAATCCCGACCTGCTGGCCTCGGTGGGAGAGCCGGAGGAGCTGGAACGGCTCCCTCCCTTCAGGCGCCAGATCGCCGCCGAGCGGCTCGCCCAGGCCGAGGCGAAGGCGAGGTACGGCCGCTGGTGCCTCGACCCCGAGGAGGCACGTGCACACCGCCTCCTCCTGGTGGACGACGGGCTGGTGACCGGCCTCACGCTGGAGGCCGCGCTGCTCTGGTTGGTCGCGCTGGAGCCCGCCTGGACCGGAGTGGGGGTCCCGGTGGCGGAGCGACTGGCCGCGCGACGGCTGGCGCGCTTCCTGCCGCAGGGGATGGAGGCGCTGCTGGCGCTGGCGCCGCTCTCGCCGCTCGGTGCGCTGGGCGCCAGTTACCGGCGCTTCGCCGCCGTTCCGGACGAGGAGGTGCTGGCCCTTTTGGAGGAGGCCGGGCGCGGCTGATCGCCCGCTCAGGGGATGGATCCGGCGCATGCGGGCGGGCATGGTCGGTAGTCGGAGGTCGATGGGATGCCGTCGCGGGACTTCGATCGTTACCCTTTCCTGGTGATCTGGGAGACCACCGTCGCCTGCGGGCTGGGCTGCCTCCACTGCCGGGCGAGCGCCCGGCAGGAGCGGGACCCCGAGGAACTGAGCACCGCGGAGGCGTTGGACCTGGTCGACCAGGTGGCCGAGCTGGAGCGGCCGCTCTTCGTCCTCTCCGGGGGCGACCCGATGATGCGCGAGGACCTGGAGCAGATCGTGCGCCGCGCCCGGGAGAGGAAGCTGGGGGTGGCGGTGACGGCCAGCGCCACGCCGCGCGTCACCCGCCAGCGCATCCGCGCCCTGGCGGCGGCCGGTCTCCAACAGTGGGCATTCAGCCTGGACGGGCCGACGGCCGAGGTGCACGACCGCTTCCGCGGCGTGCCGGGAACCTTCGACCTGACGCTGGAGCGGATCGGCTGGCTGCGGGAGGAGGGCCTGCCCGTCCAGATCAACACGGTGGTCACCCGCCACAACCTGGACCTGCTGCCCGCGATGGCCGAGCTGGTCCGGCAGCTGGGCGCCGTCCGCTGGGAGGTCTTCACCCTGATCCCGGTCGGTCGGGCGGTCTCGGGGGTGGAGCAGCTGACCCCCGAGGAGCACGAGCGGGTGATGGCCTGGCTGGTCGACCTGGGCGGCCGCGTCCCCTTCGCCATCACCTCCACCGAGGGCCCGCAGGTGCGGCGGATCCGCGCCCAGGCGGGCGCCCGACCGGATGGCGCGGGTGCCGCGGGGGGCCGGCATGGCCGGGGCATGCCGGGGAGCCCGCTGCCGGTCTGGGACGGCAACGGCTTCGTCTTCGTCTCCTACCGCGGAGAGGTCTTCCCCAGCGGCTTCCTGCCGCTGGAGACCGGGAACGTCCGCCGGGAGCGGCTGGGGGCGATCTACCGGGAGGCGCCGCTCCTGCGCGCCCTCCGCAGGCCCGACGGCTTCCACGGGAAGTGCGGCCGCTGCGAGTTCCGCCGCGTCTGCGGCGGTTCGCGGGCGCTGGCCTGGGCGACCAGCGGCGATCCCCTGGGCAGCGACCCGCTCTGCACCTATACACCGGCAGGGGAAGAGGCGGTATAATGCTTCCGGACGATGTCTCCATTCTTCCGCTAGTCGGTCTCTTTCTTCCTGATGAGGCGCCACCCGCCCTGGGCAAGCGGGTGGCGCCGCGTCATCTGCCGGTGCAGGCGGAGGGGGCGAGCTCGCGGGCGGCGACCGCCGACTGGTAGAGGACGACCCCGTCGCCCGCGTAGCGGAGGCGGAAGGGCCCCGAGGCCAGGATGCGGCGGAGGTCCCGTTGCTGCTCGTCCAGCGGGACGATGGGCGCGAAGGAGCGGCCCGGCGCCCACAGGACCCAGACCCGAAGTCCGCCCAACCCCTTGGCGCACGCCCGCGCGAGGAAGGTGTCGAAGCGGTCGTAGGGTTCGGCGCCCACGGCCGCCCGGTCGTAGAGGGGGACCACGGTGCCGGTCTGCCCGAAGACGATCGCCTGCCGAGGCACCTGCGCGGCGGCGCGGTCGAGGCCGGCCACCAGCGGCGGCGGCAGCGGGCGGATGCGCCAGCTCAGCGCCGGCACGCCCTCCCGCACGGTGACGACGGTGGCGGAAGCCAGGAGCAGGAGCGCCGCCGCCCCTGCCCGCAGCCGGCGCTGCTCCGGGCGGCGCCGGATCCAGCGGCCGGTCGCCCGGATCGCCGCCCAGGCCAGGAAGGGCGCCGCCCAGATGGTGTACTGCATGTACGGCAGCCCCAGGATCGGCGCCTTCCCCAGCGAGTTGACCAGCAACACCAGGAGCGCCGGCAGCGCCTCCACGGGCCCGAGGAGCGGGAGCCCCGCGAAGAAGCCGAGCAGGGTGACCCAGTACCCTGCGTGGCCGGCGACCGCCCCCACCAGGTACCCCGGGTGGCGAAGGAGCGTCAGCACCATCTCCGGCACCGAGCCGCCCAGGTACCCGTAGTTGCCGGCGATGGTCCGGTCCTGCAGGCCCGGCTCGAGGCGGGGCAGGATGAAGTGCTGCTCCAGCACCAGGAGGAGGCCGGGCAGGACGAGGGCGACGAGCCCCCGCCGGTCGAGGCGACCCCGCCGAAGGCCCGCCAGGAGGAGCGTCAGACCCAGGCCCGTGACCGGCACCGCCGCCTGGTTCTTCACCGCCAGGGTGAGCAGCACCAGGGGTCCGAAGAGGCGGTCGCGGCCGCTTTCGAGCGCCCAGATCAGCCACGCGAGGAAGAAGAAGCCCAGCGAGTCAGGGTGCCACTCCACCACCGCGCCGGCGATCACCCCCGGGAAGAGGAGCACCGCGGGAAGGAGCGCCAGCGACCAGCCGCTTCCTCCCCAGTGGCGCCAGGCCAGGAGGACCAGCGGGACGGCGCCGAAGGCGAGGGCGAAGCCCTGCAGGGCGAAGACCGCCACCGGTCCGCCCAGCCGGAGGAGCGGCGCCAGCGGGTAGACGATCCACTGCGCCGCGTCGCCCAGGATGGACCGGCCGTTCAATCCGTTCCAGCCGGTCCAGTCGCCGGCTGCGATCCGCGCCATGGTGTGCAGGTAGATGCCGGTGTCCCAGGCGGTGAGGAGCCAGTTGCGATACTGCTCCACCTTCAGCCAGGTGAAGAGCGCCCCCAGCAGCGCCGCCAGCAGCCAGAGGGCGCGCCGCCGGCCGGCCGCCGTCATCGCCCCCGCCCTTCCTCCTGCCGCCCCCGGACCGGCGCCCGCTGCCCCCCCTCCTCCAGGAGCGAGGCCGGCAGGCGCCGGAGGCCGATGAGGAGCGCCCCGCCGAAGAGCACGACCACCACCGCCTCGCTCGCGGTGATGGCGGCCGCCGTGGGCAGGTAGGGCACGTGGTAGAGCGGGCTGAGGTAGGCGGGCACCAGCAGCCCGTTGAGCAGGATGGGCGGCAGGAAGGCGAGCCACGATCCCCGCAGCCGCCGGGTGAGGAGGGCGGCCAGCAGCGTGACGGCGCTGCCGCCGAAGATGTCCCAGGGGCCGAGGCCGCCGGCCAGGTTGGCCAGCATGCAGCCGGCCCAGAGTCCCAGGGGCGCCTCCGCCATCCGCACCGGCAGGAGCGTCAGCGCCTCGCTGACGCGGAGCTGGACCGGCCCGTAGCCCAGCGGCCCGAGGACCACGGTGAGGGCGAAGTAGGCCGCCGCCACCAGTGCCACCCGAGCCAGCCTGCGGGCGACGGTACGCCCGGAAGGCTCTCCGCCGCCTTCCGCCGCGCGCAGCCCTCCCTCCCTTCGCCTCTCCAACCTCATGGCACCCGTCCCCCCTCGGCTCCCGCGCTTCCCCCGCCGGGCGCGCCCGGCGGCGCACCCTCGACCCGGCGGGCCGGCTACCGCCGCAGGCGGAGCCGTTCCGCCAGCGCCGTCAGCGCCGTCGCGTCGTGGGCGTCGGCGAAGGTGTCGACGTACGGGAGCGCCGCCCGCATCCCGCGGGCCAGGGGCCGGTACCCCGGCGTGGAGAGGAGCGGGTTGAGCCAGACAACGCCGGCGGAGCGCCGGTGGATCTCCCGCATGGCGCGCTCCAGCCGGTCCACCTCCCCCGTGTCCAGCCCGTCGGAGAGGATGAGGACCACCGTCTCGCGCCCCAGGAGGCGGTCCCCCCACCCCTTCAGGAACCCCTCCAGGGCGGCGCCGATGCGCGTCCCTCCGCCCCACTCCGCTCCCAGCCCGCGGAGCGTGGGGAGCCTCCCCGGACCCCCGGTGCGCAGCTCCCGGGTCACGCGGCGGAGCGCGGTGGAGAAGAGGAAGACCTCCACCCGCTGGGCGGAGCGGAGGAGCGCGTACCCCAGCTGGAGCATCAGGCCGGCCTGGGCGGCCATGGAGCGGCTGGCGTCGAGGAGAAGGACGAAGCGCGGGCGCCGCGGCGGGTGGCCCAGCCAGTACGGCCGTTCCCACTCGCCGTCGGTCTCCAGGCCGTGGCGGAGCGTCTGGCGGAAGGCGAAGCGCCGCCCGTGGCGGCTGGGCCGCCAGCGGCGGCTCCTCCCCAGCCGGACGCGGAGCGCCAGGGCGCGTGCGGCCGCCAACACCGGCTCCAGCTGCTCGGCCGGCACCGCCGCCTCGCCGCCCGGCCTGCCGGCCGCCGGGCTGTAGAGCGCATTCCGCGGCCGCTCGGCTTCCGCTCGGCCCCCGCCCCCGGGCGACCTCTCCGGCAGGCCCACCTCGCCCTCGCCCTCCGCGGCCGGGGCGCCGTCGTCGCCGCGCCGGAAGGGGTCGGGTTGGGCGGAGGCGCCCCCCGGGGGCGGAGGCGCGCCCGGTTCCCGGAAGAAGAGGTCGAAGAGGGCGTCGAAGACGGGCGCTTCCTCGGGACGGGTGGTGAAGACGAGCCGGAGCGCCTCCCGCATCGCCTCCCGGTCGTCCAGGGAGACGACCTCCAAGGCCGAGAGCGCGTCGGCGCTCTCCCCCGGCCCCACCAGGAAGCCCGCCCGGCGGAGCGCGCCGGCGAAGCGGAGCACCTGCCGGGAGAGCAGCTGTTCGGACTGCCGCGGCACCGTCGCTCACCCCTCCCGGCCACCATGGTACTCGCCCCCGCTCCCGCGGTCAGAGCGGCCAGCCCAAGAGCTGGCGAAGGCGGCGCGCACCGCTCCGGCTGACGGGCAGCTCCGCGCCCGCGGGCGCGCGCAGGCGGAGCCGGTAGGTGCCGTGGAAGAGCGGGACCATCTCGGTCACCTGGCGGAGGTTGACCAGGAACGCGCGGTGGCATCGGCAGAAGAGGTCGGAGGGGAGGGCCCGCTCCAGCCGGTGGAGCGGCGCCCGCACCCGGACCTTCCGCCCGTCCACCAGCTGCGCGCGTACCTCGTCGCCCTGCGCCTCCAGGAAGGCGATCGCCTCCAGGGGGAGGGGGAGGAGCCTCTCGCCTTCCTCCGCCAGGAGCGTCCTCGGCCGCCGGTTGACCACCTGTTCCAGGAGGCGGTCGACGGTGTCGGCCAGGCGCGCCGGTTCGACCGGTTTGAGCAGGTAGTCGACCGCTCGCAGCCCGAAGGCCTCCAACGCGTGCTCCTCGAAGGCCGTGACGAAGACCAGCAGGGGCTGTTGCCGGCGGCGTCCCAGGAGGCTCGCCCAGTCGAGACCTCCCAGGCCGGGCATCTGGATGTCGAGGAAGAGGGCGTCGCAAGGCTCGGCCGCCAGGAGCGCCTCCGCCTCCCCCGCGCTCCCCGCCTCGCCCACCACCTCCACCGCCGGGAAGCGCCCCAGGAGGTAGCGCAGCTCTGCCCGGGCGGGCGGCTCGTCGTCCACCAGGATGGTGCGCAGTCTCAGGGTGCCACCGCCTCCTCCCCCGTCGCCTCGAGCGGGAGGACCGCCCGCACCGCCGTGCCCCGGCCGGGCACCGAGCGGACGCGGAGGCCCGCGCCCTGCCCGTAGAGGTGGAGCAGGCGCGCGTGGACGTTGGAGAGCCCGAGGCCGGACCCCTCGCCCACGCCCGGCTCCAGCACCCGCCGCAGCCGCTCGCGGGGGATGCCCGCGCCGTCGTCCACCACCAGCAGATGGAGGCGGCCTGCGCCCGCCCGCAGGCGGACGCGGACGCGACCCGCTCCCGCCCGGGGCAGGATGCCGTGGACCAGCGCGTTCTCCACCAGGGGCTGGAGGGTGAGCGCCGGGATCCGCGCCCTCCGGGCGCGGGCGTCCACCTCCACCCGGACGTCCAGGCGTTCGCCGAACCGCGCCTTCTCCAGCTTCAGGTAGGCTTCGAGGAAGCGGAGCTCGCTGCTCACCGCCACCCGCTCCTCGCGGACGGCGATCGCCCGGCGGAGGAAGGTGGCCAGCTCCACCAGCAGCTCGCGGGCGCGGTCCGGCTCCTCACGGCTGACGGCGATCACCGTGTTCAGCGCGTTGAAGAGAAAGTGCGGGCGGATCTGCGCCTGGAGCGCCTCCAGCCGGGCCTGGGCGAGCAGCTGCCGCTGGCGGTCCGCCTCCGCCAGCGCCACCTGGAGGCTGAGCAGCTCGCTCATGCCGGCGGCCAGGCGGGTGTCGTCCACGCCTCCCGCCGTCTCGGGGGAGCCGTGGGCGCTCCGGTAGAGCTTCACCGTGCCCACCACGCGGCCTTCCAGCCGGAGCGGGGCGATCACCGCCGACTGGACGGAGCAGGGGCAGCCGGCCACGGGGCAGCGGAGCTCGGACTTGTCGTGGACCCGGGTGATCCGGCCGCTGCGGATCGCCTGGCGGGTCGCCTCGGTCTGGATCGGCATGCCGGCGCGCACGTGCGGGCAGCCGTGCCCCTCGTAGGCCAGGATCCTGCGGTCGTCGGTGATCGCCACCGCGTCGGCCCCGGAGAGGCCGAGGATGATGCGGGCGATGCGCTGGGCAGCCTCCGGGAGCAGGGGCGGGTTCATGCTCGGCTTCCTCCGGGCGAAACGGCCTTTCGTCTTCCGGCTTCGATTGCCCATTGTACATGGCGCTGGCCCGGGCGACCACCGCCCATCCCCCGCTCCGGACCGTCCACCGCCGCGTTGCGACCGCCGGCCGGCCGGCGCTGGCCGGGCGGCAGCGGCACGGGCTATAAAGGGGGCGCCGGGCGACCCCCACCGGTGCGGCGGCAGGTCGCGGCAAGGGGCTGGACGCCGCCGGAAGTTTCGGGCATGATGCGCGAAAACGGCGGATGCGCGGTGAAGGAGGATGGGACGATGGAGGCGAGCAGGGTGCGCGAACGCGTCCGCCGTGAGGCGGAGCAGCTGGAGAGGGAGTGGGCCGAGGACCCGCGCTGGCAGGGGATCGAGCGCGGGTACTCGGCCTACGACGTGGTCCGTCTCCGGGGCTCGGTGCGCATCGAGCAGACCTTGGCCCGGAGAACGGCGGAGCGGCTCTGGCAGCTCCTGCATGAAAAGCCCTTCGTCCCCGCCCTGGGGGCGTTGACGGGCGGCCAGGCGGTGCAGATGGTCAAGGCCGGGCTGGAGGCCATCTACCTCAGCGGCTGGCAGGTGGCGGCCGACGCCAACCTGGCCGGCGAGACCTATCCGGACCAGAGCCTCTACCCGTCCAACAGCGTCCCGGCACTGGTGAGGAGGATCAACCGTGCGCTCCTCCGGGCGGACCAGATCGACTGGCTGGAGGAGCGCGAGGGCACCGACTGGCTTGCGCCCGTCGTCGCCGACGCCGAGGCGGGCTTCGGCGGGCCGCTCAACGTCTTCGAGATCATGAAGGAGATGATCGAGGCCGGCGCCGCGGCCGTCCACTTCGAGGACCAGCTGGCCGCGGAGAAGAAGTGCGGGCACATGGGCGGCAAGGTGCTGGTGCCGACCTCCCAGCACATCCGTACGCTCCAGGCGGCGAGGCTGGCGGCCGACGTCCTGGGCACGCCCACGCTGATCGTGGCCCGGACCGACGCCCTGGGTGCCAACCTCCTGACCAGCGACATCGATCCCCGCGACGCCGCCTTCCTCACCGGCGAGCGGACCCCGGAGGGCTACTTCCGGGTGAGGAACGGGCTCGAGGCGGCCATCGAGCGGTCGCTGGCCTACGCCCCCTACGCCGACCTGCTCTGGTTCGAGACGGCGCACCCCGACCTGGAGGAGGCGCGGCTCTTCGCCGAGGCGATCCACCGTCGCCACCCGGGGAAGCTCCTGGCCTACAACTGCTCGCCCAGCTTCAACTGGCGGCGGCACCTGACCGAGGGGCAGATCGCCCGCTTCCAGGAGGAGTTGGGCGAGATGGGGTACCGGTTCCAGTTCATCACCCTGGCAGGTTTCCACGCCCTCAACGCCAGCATGTTCGAGCTGGCCCGGGGCTACGCGGAACGGGGCATGAGCGCCTACGTCGACCTCCAGGAGCAGGAGTTCGCCCTGGAGCGGGAGGGCTACACCGCCACCCGCCACCAGCGGGAGGTGGGCGCCGGCTACTTCGACGCGGTGGCCGAGGTGATCAGCGGCGGCCTCGCCTCCACGCTGGCGCTGCGCGGCTCCACGGAGGAAGAGCAGTTCGAGGGCGGTCCGCGGCCGCAGCGGACGGCGGCGAACGCCTAGCGGTTCAAGGCTCGCCCGCCAGGCGGTGGCCCGCGCGGAGGAGCGCCTCGCGGGCCACCGCCAGTTTCTCCTCGGGGACCAGGAGCAGATCCGTCTGGTAGGTCGACAGGACGAAGACGGGCACCCCCGCCTCGGCCAGCGGCACCGCAAGCCCTGCCAGGATCCCGACCTCGGAGAGGTCGAGCGGCCCGTCCACCGCCAGGGCCCGCCAGCCCCGGGCCGCCCCCGCGCCCTGCGGCAGGGCTTCCTCCGGCTCCACCAGCGTGAGCTCCTCGCGCGTCCGGATGGCCGCGCCCAGTGCGCCGGCCCGCCCCTCCTCCGCCCAGGCGGGGACGGGCGAGTCGGGCGGCAGCGAGAGGAGCGCGAAGCGCCCCGGCACGAGGCGAAGGCGCCGGCCCGCGGCGGGCGGGAGTTCTTCCGCGCCCGCCCGTTCCGGGGGCGGGCCGCCGGCTGCCGCCGCCCCGCCCCGGGGAGCCTCCGCCCCCGGCGCCTCCGGCGAGCCCGGCGACGGGGCGCGCTCCTCCGCCGGGTACCGGAGCAGCGCCGCGAAGAAGTCGGCCACCCTCCGGTTGGCCCTCTTCTGGGTGCTGAAGTTCCGCCACTCGTGGCCCGACTCGAAGAGGAGCAGCTCCGCCCCCGGGACCAGGGCCGCCAGGTGCTCCGCCTCGGCCGGGGGGATCACCTCGTCCTGGCTCCCGTGGATCACCAGGAGCGGCCGCTCCATCCGGCGGAGGCGCTCTTCCCAGGCGGCGCGCGGGTAGCGTTCCAGGACCTCCTGGGCGTACCGCCAGGGGATCAGAAAGCGCGGTTCCTCCTCGCTGAAGCGGAGCAGGTATCCGCGGGCCCGCCAGTCCTCCATCCGCGCCTGATACTCGGGGTTGGCCAGCGGCCAGGAGGGGGCCGACATGACCGCCACCGCCGCCACCGCTCCCTGCTCCTCCAGGGCGGCCGCCAGGCTGACCGTCCCGCCCAGGCTGTGCCCGAAGAGGAAGACCTGCGCGTACCGCGCCCGCGCCTCCTCGACCAGCAGGCGCACGTCGTCCACCCAGTGCGGGAAGGAGAGCCCGTCCAGGCCGCCGCTGGCCTCGTTGCCGTGGTTGGGGTAGTCGGGCACCCAGGCGTCGATGCCGCGCCGGTTCAGCTCCCGGGCCAGCCGGCTCATCCGCTGGACGCGGCGCGAGGAGCCGAGGCCGTGGCTCAGCAGCGCCACGGCGCGCGCACCCTCGACCCGGTAGAGGTCCAGGACCAGGGTCTGGCCCCGGGGGTTGGCCACGTATCGCTTCTCGACCTCTCTCTCGCTCAACCGATGCCCTCCTTTGTCGCTCCGGCGACGGCGCGGAGCGCCACGAAGGAGCCCCGCCCGTGCCCTTCCTCGACCGGTTCGGGCGGGCTGCCGGGCGCCTCCAGCTCCTCCAGCGGTCGGAAGAGCGTCTGCCGGAACCCGTCCAGGGCGAAGCCCGCCGCCCGGAGCGCCGTCGCCAGCTCCGCCACCGAGTAGAAGCGCGCGGAGCGGTAGAACGGGTTGGCTTCCTTCTGCCTCTCGTAGAGGCGGCCCAGGGGGGCGAGCCGGTCGACCAGGCCGATCACCAGCGCCCCGCCCGGACGGAGCACCCGGCGCGCCTCCTCCAGGCTCCGCGCCAGGTCGTCGACGAAGCAGACGGTGGTCACCATCAGGATCCCGTCCCAGGAAGCCTCCCCGTACGGGAGCTCCTCCGCCACCCCTTCCGTCGCGCGCACCCCGCGGGCCAGCGCCAACCGCCGCATCGCCCGCGCGGGCTCGACACCGTCCCGGATCCCGAGCGGCGCGGCGAAGCGCCCGCTGCCCACGCCCACCTCGAGCCAGCGGCCGGGCGTGAGCAGCTGCCGCACCGCCTCCTTCTCGGCGGCATAGGTGCGGGGATGCCGTTCGAACCAGGCCTCGTACCGGTCCGCCAGGCGGTCGAAGGGCGAGTCGGCCTCGAGGGCGGTCCCTGCCTCGGCCAGCGCGGTCAGGAGCCTCTCGGCCGTGGCCGGCGCAAGCTCCCTCGCCACCCCCGCCCGCTCCTCCAGGAGCCGCGCCGCCTCGCCCGGCTCGGCCATCAGGCCGGCCAGCGCCCGCCGATAGGCGCGGACGTAGGCGCGGAGGGCCTCCTCGGGCACGTCCGGCCGGCTGGCGCCCACCAGCGTCCGGCCTTCGTCCAACCGGGCCAGGAGGCGGAAGCCCGCCTGCTCGGCCCACTCGCTGAAGGGTGGGTGGAGGACCGCCAGGTCCGCCTCCCCCGCCTGGAGCGCCTCCCACCGCCGGCCGGTGCCGCCCACTGCCAGGCGGCTCTCCTCCGGCAGACCGGCCCGGGCAAGCCAGCGGTAGGCGAGCGGAGCGAAGCCCGAGCCGGGATCGTCCACCGCCAGGCGCCGGCGCCCCGGCCAACGCGGACCGGCGACCAGGAAGAGCGGGCCGGCGCTCCCGCCCATGAAGGCGCGGAGGCCCGCCCGCCGGGCGTCGGGCTGCTCCAGGTTGCCCGGGGCCGTGTGGATCACCTCCACCTCACCGGCGGCGATCCGCTCGATCTGCTCCTGGCGCGAGGCCGTCAGCCGGAGCTCCACCCGGCCCTCCTCCGCCATCCGCCAGAGCGGCAGGTTCTGGGCACCCGGGAAGACCAGGGCGCGGAGGATCCCGCCCATCTCACCACCTCCGCGGGATCGCCGCAGCGCGCCGGCGGGAGACCCCGCCGGCGGGAGCCCCTCCCGCCAGGATTCCTCTCCTCCTGAAGCGTATCGAGCAGGTGCACGGTGCGCGTCCCATCCCCTCAGGAAGCGAGGCGTCTGCGCGGTGAGCCTCTCGTTCGATCCCCTCACCTATCCCTATCCCTCCCGGCGTCTGCTCGTCTACGCCCGGAACGGGATGGTGGCCACCTCCCAACCGCTGGCAGCCCAGGCGGGGCTGGAAGTCCTCCGCCACGGCGGCAACGCCGTGGACGCCGCGGTGGCCACCGCCGCCGCCCTGACCGTCCTCGAGCCGACCTCCAACGGCATCGGCTCCGACGCCTTCGCCCTGGTCTGGAGCGAGGGCCGGCTCCACGGGCTGAACGCCAGCGGCCCCGCCCCCGCCCTGGCCTCCGCCGAGGAGCTCCTCCGCCGGGGCTACCGGGAGGTCCCGCTCCAGGGCTGGGCGGCGGTCACCGTCCCCGGCGCCCCCGCCGCCTGGGCGGAGCTTCAGCGCCGCTTCGGCCGCCGCCCTCTGGCGGAGCTCCTGGAACCCGCAGCCCGGTACGCCGAGGAGGGCTACCCCCTCTCCCCGGTCCTGGGCGCCGCCTGGGCGGCCGCCGTGGAGCGGTACCGCTCCCTGGCCCGGGAGGAGCCGGAGCTCTACCGCCCCTGGCTCGAGACCTTCGCCCCAGAGGGCGTCGCCCCGGCCATCGGCGGCCTCTGGCGTTCGCCCGCCCACGCGCGGACCCTCCGGACCATCGGCGCGAGCGGCGCCGACGCCTTCTACCGGGGCGAGCTGGCCGAGGCCATGGACGCCTTCGCCCGCCGCACGGGCGGCTGGCTCCGGGCCGGCGACCTGGCCGTCTTCCGGCCCGAATGGGTGGAGCCGCTCTCCGTCCGCTACCGCGGGGTGGACGTCTGGGAGCTCCCCCCCAACGGCCAGGGGCTGGTGGCGCTGATGGCGCTCCAGCTCCTGGAGAGCTTCGATCCCCCTTCCTCCCGCGGCTGGGAGGCCGAGGCGGAGCGGATCCACCGGGCCGTGGAGGCGGTCAAGCTCGCCTTCGAGGAAGGCTTCCGCGAGATCGCCGACCCGCGCGCCATGCGCCTCCCGCCCGCCGAGCTGCTGGCCCCCGGGCGGGCGTCCGGCCGCCGCAAGCGGATCGGCGCCCGGGCCTTGGAACCGGCGCCGGGGCCGCGGCCCGCCGGGGGCACGGTCTACCTCTGCACCGCCGACCGCGAGGGGAACATGGTCTCCTACATCCAGAGCAACTTCACCGGCTTCGGCTCCGGGCTCGTGGTGCCCGGCACCGGCATCGCCCTCCAGAACCGCGGCGCCTGCTTCACCCTGGAGGAAGGTCACCCCAACCGCCTGGAACCGGGGAAACGCCCGTTCCATACCATCATCCCGGGCTTCCTGACGCGCGACGGGGCCCCGCTGGGGCCTTTCGGCGTGATGGGCGGGCTGATGCAGCCGCAGGGACACGTCCAACTCCTGACCGGCCTTCTCGACCTGGGGCTCAACCCGCAGGCGGCGCTGGACGCGCCGCGCTGGCGCTGGGTGGACGGCCGCCGGGTGGAGTTCGAGCCGGGCATGCCGCCCCACCTGGTGGAGGCGCTGGCCCGCCGTGGCCACCAGGTGAGCTGGGCGACGCATTCCGGCGGTTTCGGCCGCGGGCAGGTGATCCTCCGGACGGCGGACGGCTCTCTGGTGGGCGCCAGCGAGCCCCGCGCCGACGGCCAGGTGGCCGCCTGGTGACGCGGGCCGTGGTAGGTTTCCGGCAGCCTTTCCGGTAGAATGACAGCCGCACAGGGGGAGTAGCGACCGGTCCCGCACGCGCTGAGGCGGGCCGGTGGACCTGCCGGTCAACCCGAGCCGAGCTCCCGGCAGGCCAGCCACCCCACCATCGAGGACGGTGCGGGGGCGCGGCGAGACCCTGGTTCCCAGGGAACCGGGGCCGCCGCGCCCTCTTGTGCAACGCCCGCGCGCGGCGAACCCCGGTCCCGGCCGGCGGAGGTGTCCACCCGTGTGGGGAGCGCACGCTCTCGAACTTCTCCTCTTCCTCGCGTTCGTAGGTTTCGCCACCTGGCTCGACCTCTTCGTCCTGCACCGGGACGACCACGAGATCGGCCTGCCCGAGGCGGCCTGGACCTCGGCCGCCTGGATCGCGCTGGCGCTGGCCTTCTCGGGCTACATCTGGATCCGCTACGGCCCGGAACTCTGGATGCAGTACCTCACCGGCTACGTGCTGGAGAAGGCGCTCAGCATCGACAACCTCTTCGTCATCGCCGTCCTCTTCGGGCTTCTGGGGGTGCGGGGCGGGCTGCAGCATCGCGCCCTGGCCTGGGGCGTGCTGGGAGCCGTGGTGATGCGCGGCTTCCTGATCGTGGTCGGCGTCGAGCTGGTCCATCGCTTCGACTGGCTGCTCCCCCTCTTCGGCCTCTTCCTTCTCTGGAGTGCGGGGCGGATGCTGGGGGGCGGCGCGCGCAGGAGGCCGCTGGAGAGGTCGCCGCTCTACCGCTGGGCGACGGAGCGGCTCCCCATCCACCGGGGCTTCGACGGCCACCGGTTGATCACGCGGCAGGAAGGCCGCTGGGCCCTGACCACCCTGGGTCTGGCCATCCTCCTGGTCGAGGGCACCGACCTGCTCTTCGCCATCGACAGCCTCCCGGCGGTGATGGGGGTGAGCACCGATCCCTTCGTCGTCCTGACGTCCAACCTCTTCGCGGTGCTGGGGTTGCGGGCGCTCTACTTCCTGCTGGCAGGAAGCCTCACCCGCTTCCGCTACCTGGATGTCGGGCTGGGGCTGGTGCTGGCCTTCATCGGTGTCAAGATGGTGGCGGCGCCCTTCGGTCTTCACGTGCCGGTGGCCGCCTCGCTGGCGGTGGTGCTGACCACGGTGGCCGTGGCCATCCTGGCGTCGCTGCGGGCGCCGGAGGGCCAGGTCGGATCCTAGCCGGCGAAGGCCGGCCGGAGGCCGGACCGGCGAGGGACGCGGCCTGCAGGAGGGGGAAGGCTTGGTCGACTTCGAGACGTTCTGCGCGTGGGTGGAGGAGATCGCCGACCAGCTGCCCGAGCGGCTGCTGGAGGAGCTCTCGGGCGGCATCCAGATCGAGCGGAAGGCGCGCCGCAACCCCGAGGACCCGCCGGGCGTCTACCTTCTCGGCGAGTACGTGGTCGAGCCGGGCCTGGGGAGCTTCATCTTCCTCTATTACGGTTCGTTCCGCCGCACGCTGGGCGGCGAGCCGCCCGAGACCTGGAGGAAGGAGCTGGTCACCACCCTGCTCCACGAGCTGGAGCACCACGTGGAGGCACAGGGCGGCGTCGACTGGCTCGGCGACGAGGACCGCCGGGAGCTGGAGCGCCTCTGGCAGGAAGCCGGCGGCGAGAGGTAGAACGATCGAGCCCCGGCCCGCGAGGGCCGCGATCGTGACCCGGGTCGGTTTCTGGCCCGTCCCTCCTCGCGGGGCGGATACCGCAGTCCATCGATGCCTTCCTCACGGGCACGCTCCGCTGGTCGACGCGGGTCCACCCCCTGGCTCTCCGGTCGGACCCGCCGCCGGGAACTCGGGCGGTCCCCCGTCGTCTTACGGGGTGAAAAGGCGGGCCACCGGCGGCCAGGGCGCCGGCGCCGACACCCGGACGGGCGAGGTGAGGTGGATGCGGCGAGGACGGGCGCTCCCGTCGATGCGGTGGATGCTCGCGATGCTGATGGCAGCAGCCTTGACGCTGACCGCCTGCGGAGGTCTCGGAGCGGGCGGAGGCGGTGCGGAGGCCCCAGGCAGCGGCAGCTCCGGCCCCGCGGGGCAGGCGACCGGGGCGAGCCCGTCTGCGGGCGATGGTCCGGAGGGGAAGCCGTTGGCGATCCGTCATGTGGACGAGAAGGCCTACCCCGCCTACGAGCTGGGTGAATGGGTGCGCGCCAACCGGGAGCGGCTCTTCTGGGGCTTCTTCACCTTCGGGTCGACGCGCTACCTGATGGTCAGCCGCGGCCAGAGCCCCAACCCCGGCTACGGCGTCCGCGTCACCGAGATCCGCCAGCTGGCGGGCGACCGCATCCGCGTGACGGTCACCTGGAGCGATCCGGAGCCGGGCAAGATGTACGCCCAGGTGATCAGCTACCCCTTCGACCTCGTGGCGCTGCCGGCCGCGACCGTATACGAGCTGGCCTTCCTGGGACCGGGCGCGCCCGAGTCGCCCGGCCGCGTGGAGCCCAACATCGTGGTGACGTCGCCTCAGCCCGACGCCAACCTGAGCGGGCGGCTCCACCTGCAGGGGAAGGCCCGCGCCTTCGAGGGCGTGGTCCACGTCTACCTGGAGGACGGCCACGACGTCCTGCTGGAGAAGACGCTCACCGGTGCAGGGGCGCCGGACTGGATGAGCCTTGACCAGGAGCTGCCCTTCGCGGCGCCCACCAACCCCTCCGGTATGCTGATGGTCTACACGGTCAGCCCGCGGGACGGCTCGAAACAGGATGTGGTGATGGTCCCCGTCCGGTTCCGGCAGTGACGGCTGGGAGGAGGAAGGGGCTCCCCCTCCTCCGCTGAGGCAGGCGGCCCGGGGTGAGCCCGCCCAGGAAAGAGCCGCCGCGCGCTGATCCCGGCCTCCTTCACCGCTCCGAACCGTCTCGGGAGAAGCGAGGCGGCCTGCCGCAGCCGCCCCCCACCTCCGCCCTATTGCGTTGCCAGGCCCTCCCCCGTCCGCCGCTCCAGCGCCCGCGCCGCCAGCGACATCAGGAAGTCGACCGTGAAGAAGACGACCGCGATCAGCGCGAAGACCTGCATCGCGTTCAGGTAGCGGTTGAAGAGGATGACGCCGGAACCGAGCAGCTCCTGGATCCCCAGCGACCAGGCGAAGGTGGTGTCCTTGGTGATGGTGATGAACTCGCTGACCAGTGCCGGCACCATGCGCCGGAGCGCCGGCGGCAGCACGATCCAGCGGAGCGTCTGCCAGAGGCTGAGCCCCTGGGAGGCCGCCGCCTCCCACTGCCCCTGCTCCACGCTCATCAGCCCGCCCCGCACGATCTCCGCCATGATCGCCGCGGTGAAGATGGACATGCCGGTGATCGCCGCCCAGATGGCCGGGATCGGCGTCAGGAAGCGGACCGCCAGCATGATCAGGAGCATGGGCAGGTTGCGGATCACCTCGATGTAGACCGTGGCCAGCGCCGCCACGCCCCGCGCCAGCGGGCTCTCGGGGAAGCGGTCGCCGGCGAAGCGCGCGGTCCCCAGCACCACCCCGGCGGCGAAGCTGATGGCCATGGCCCCCAGCGCGATGCGCAGCGTGACGCCGAAGCCCCAGGCCAGGAAGCGAAGGTTCTCGGGGGTGAAGAGGACCGCCCAGGGATGGAAGGGGGCGCTCTCAGGCAACCTCCGTCACCCCCGCGTCCGCCCGCCGCTGCAGCTGCCGATTCATCCGGCGCTCCATCCGGCGCGCCCAGGTCGCCAGAGGCAGGGTGAGCGCCAGATAGAGTACCGCCGCCGCGATGTAGGCCTGGACGTACAGCGCGGTCTGGGACGACCAGGAGTCGGTCTGGTACATCAGGTCGAAGCCGGCGATGAGCGCCAGCACCTGCGAGTTCTTCACCAGGTTGACGAACTGGTTGGTGAGCGGCGGCAGGGTGAAGCGGAGCGCCTGCGGCAGGATGATCCGCCGCACCACCTGGCTGTAGGTGAGCCCCGAGGCCAGGCCGGCCTCCATCTGGCCGCGGGGGACGGCCTGGAAGCCGGCCCGGAGCACCTCGGCGATGTAAGCTCCCGTGTAGATGCTCAGCCCCAGCACGCCCACCCAGAGCGTGGGGATGACCACGTGCACCTGCGGCAGGCCGTAATAGAGGAAGAAGACCTGCACCAGGAGCGGCGTGTTCCGGAAGAACTCCACGTAGACCCGGTTGACCCAGCGGAGGAGCCGGACCGGCGCCAGCGCGAAGGCCCCCATCACCAGGCCGATGGCCGCGGCGAGGAGCATGGAGAGGACCGAGGCCACAACGGTCTGGAGGAGGCCCGCCGCGAAGATCGGCCAGTTCTCCAGGAGCGTCCGCCAGCTCTGCGCGTCGAGAAGGGCTCCCAGCAACTTACACGCTCCCGCTCAGCTTCCACTTCCGGATCAGCTGCTGCAGCTCGCCCGACTGCTTCATGTCGTCGATGGCCTTGGTGACGAAGTCGAGCAGATCCTTGTTCCCCTTCTTGATGGCGATGCCGTACGGCTCCTCCGAGTACCGGTCGGGCAGGATGACCGTCGAGGGATCCTGATTCTCGTAGTACTTGAGGATCGAGCCGTCGGTGGCGAAGGCCTGGGCCCGGCCGTTCTGGAGGGCGGCCATGTCCTCCGCGTAGCTGGCGTACTCCGCCGTCTGGATGGTGACGCCCAGCTCCTTGGCCTTCTCCTGCAGCTTCTGGCCGGTGTCGGCGCCCTGGGCGACCGCGATCACCTTGCCGTTCAGGTCTTTCAGGCTCTTGATGCCACTGTCCCTCTTGACCAGCAGCTGGATGCCGTCGGTGTAGTAGACGGGCGAGAAATCGATCACCTTCTGCCGTTCGGGCGTGATGGTGAAGGTGGCGATCACCATGTCCACCTGGCCGGAGTCGAGGAGACCCTGGCGCGTCTTGGCGGTGACGGTGGTGAGCTCCACCTTGTTCGGGTCGCCCAGCAGCCGCTTGGCCAGCTCGTGCGCGATGTCGATCTCGTAGCCCTCGTACTGGTTGGTCTGCGGGTTCTTGTAGCCGAAGCCGAGCACGTCGGCCTTGACACCCACCCGCAGGACGCCGCGGCTCTTGATCGCGTCGATGTTGGGCGTCGAGCTGCCGCCGTTGGCGGCGGTGCCGGCGGCGCCGCCCCCGCCGCCGCAGCCGCCCAGCGCGAGCGCCAGCCCGAGGGTGAGCGCAGCCACCGCCGCCAGGGCTCGCTTCCTGCCGGATAGGAAGCCGGTCTCGAGGTGCATCGTTCCGCCTCCTCGCGTCCATCTCAGTGGACCAGGATCTTGCTGAGAAACTGCCGCGTCCGTTCCTCCCGCGGGTCGTCGAAGAACCGGTCGGGCGGGGCTTCCTCGATGATCGTCCCGTCGTCCATGAAGACGACCCGGTCGGCCACCTGCCGGGCGAACCCCATCTCGTGGGTGACCACGATCATGGTCATCTGCTCGTGTGCCACCTCCCGCATCACGTCCAGAACCTCGCGGATCATCTCGGGATCCAGCGCCGACGTCGGCTCGTCGAAGAGCATCACCTCGGGCTCCATGGCCAGCGCCCGCGCGATGGCGACGCGCTGCTGCTGCCCGCCCGAGAGTTGGGCCGGGTAGGCGTGCGCCTTCTCGGCCAGGCCGACCCGATCCAGGTAGCGCCGGCCCACCGCCTCCGCCTCCTCCCGCGGCATCCGCTTGACGAGGCGGAGCGCGAGGGTGACGTTGTCCAGCACGGTCATGTGCGGGTAGAGGTTGAACTGTTGGAAGACGAAGCCGATGCGCTGCCGCAGGGCGGTGAGGTCCGTGCGCGGGTCGGTCACCTCCTGGCCGTCGACCAGGATCCTCCCCCGCTGGACGCGCTCCAGCTGGTTGATGGTGCGGATCAAGGTCGACTTGCCGGAGCCGGAGGGGCCGCAGATCACCGTCTTCTCCCCCGTCCGGATGGTCAGGTTGATCCCGCGCAGCACGTGGAGCGGGCCGAACCACTTGTGGACGTCCTGGAACTCGATCAACGCGCCGGCACCCCCGCGGAGTCGAGGCGTCTTCAGGAAGCGGCGATCACCGGAACCGGAAGCGCGTGCAGTTCCTGTTGCATTCGCCCGCGCCGGCGGGCTCCCCTTCTCCACCCCGCGGGGTGGCGGCTCCTGCGCAGCAGGGGTCTCGCGGAGAGGCCGTCGAAAGAAGTTCCGGGAGGTCTCCGATGGACGAGCGGGAGCGGCCGGAGGCGGGCGGTCCGGAGGGCGGCGCCGCAGCCGGGCGTCGGACGGCGGTGGTGACCGACAGCACCGCCACGCTGCCGCCCGGATGGGCGGCGGAGCAAGGGGTAGAGGTGGTGCCGCTCACGGTCCGCCTGGGCGGGGGCGAGTACCTGGACGGGATCGAGCTGCCGGCCGAGGAGTTCTTCCGGCGTCTCCGCGACAGCGGAGAGCCGGCCACCACCTCCCAGCCCTCGCCGCAGCGCTTCCTGGCGGCCTATGAGCGGGCGGCGGCAGCGGGCGCCCGCGAGATCGCCGTCATCACGCTCAGCTCCCGGCTCAGCGGCAGCTACTCCAGCGCCCGCGCGGCCGCCGACCTCTGGCGGGAACGGAGCGACGTCCCCGTCCACGTCTGGGACAGCCGGGCGGCCGCCGGCGGCCACGGCCTCCTGGTCACCGCCGCCGTCCGCCTGGCCGATGCGGGGCTGGACGGCCCGTCGCTCCTCGTCGCCCTGGAGAAACTCCGCCCCAGCGTCCACATGGAGGCGGTGGTGGAGACGCTCCGCTACCTGGCCATGGGCGGCCGCATCGGGCGTGCCGCCGCCTGGGCGGGCACGCTCTTCCAGGTCAAACCGGTCATCGCCCTGGCCGAAGACGGAGTGGTCGAGCCGGTGGCCCGGGTCCGAACCTTCCGCGCCGCGCTGCGCTGGCTGCTGGACTCCCTGGAGAGACGCCACCCCGACCACGGCCGCCCGCTCCACCTCTCGGTCTTCCACGCCGACAACCCGGAGGCGGCGGCCTTCCTGGAGGATGGGGTGCACCGGCTCGGCTATCCGCTGGTCGAGTTCTGGCGCGCCGACTTCACGCCGGTGCTGGGGGCCCACACCGGGCCTGGCCTGGCAGGGCTCTCCGACTGGCAGGAGTGAGGGGAGGGCGGCGTGAAGGTCGGCCCCCCGGCCTCCGAGGTGTCCCCCTCAGGCCACCAGGTAGTGCTCCTTGTCGCGGGGCACACCCCAGCGCCGATACTGGTCCCGGAAACGGAGCTCCAGCGGGACGAAGGGCAGGTCGTAGCCGAAGGCCCTGGGTCCCCAGACCCGGAGGGCCGCCTCCGAGCGCATGATCTCGGGCGTGGGGATGCCGATCACCGTCACCCGTTGCCCGTAGCGGATGCGCTCCGTCGTCACGGCCATCCCGGTCTCGCTGTCGAGGACCGAGATCAGGTCGGGGACGGTGGCGACCGGCTCTCCATCCCGCAGTGCCACCAGGTTCTCGTTCTGGAACCGGATCTCCAGCCCGCTCCCCTGGTCGGGGCCGAGTCCTCGGAGAAGCGCGCGGCCGACGGCGAACCCCTCCCGCGTCCGGCGCTCGACGTCGGTTACCTTCCCCTCGAAGAGCCGGACCCCGTGGCCATAGATGGAGTCGCGCGTCGCCTCGAGCACCGCGTCGACCGGGTGCCGCCCCCGCAAGCGCGCTTCCTGGATCGCCCGTCCGATGGCCAGGCCCATCGAGATCGTCCCCCTCACCGCCGTCCGCTTGAAGTCGCGGCCGGACATGGGGTAGTCGACCAGGTGGGCGTGGCCGCCCATGCGGATGGTGACGCCGCGGGCCAGCCACTCCAGCCGGAAGTTGTCCGGCGTCTCGACGGTGACCACGGCCCCCCGCTCGTCGGCCACCACCGCCGGCGTGCCGGCCACGCCGTAGACGTGGAAGGTCTCCATCTGCAGTTCGGGGAAGGCGCGCCCCATGCCGTCGCCGTCGACCACCGGGATGCCGGCCCGGGCCGCGATGGCGAAGGGGATCTGCGAGTTGACACCACCGCACTCGATCGGCGAGGTCGCGTCCGCCTTCCGGCCGAGACGCCGTTCCTCCGCCCGGAGCGCCCGGTAGGCCTCCATCCCCTCGGGCACCTTTTCGATCATCACGGTGGGGGCGCCCATCATGGCGGTCGGCAGGACGAGCGCCTCGTCCTCCAGCTCCTCCGGCGCGATGAGGGCGACGGGCCCAGTCTCGCGCATCGCCTCCTGGGCCATCAGCTTGCCGATGAAGGGATCGCCCCCTCCTCCCGTGCCGAGGATGGCCGCGCCGACGGCCAGAGCCTCCAGGTCCTCCGGATGGATCCAGCGCACCTCAGCTCACCTCCACACCGCGCAGGCGGCCGGCCGCCTTCACCTTCACCCGGACCGCGTTGCCGGGCAGGTAGGCCAGCGGCACCTCCTCCACCTCGATCACCTCCACGGTCTTGGGATCGGCGCCGGCCCGCACCGCCTCGGCGAAGGCGCTCTCGCGCGCCTCCGACAGCGCGGCCTCCCGGCTGCGCTGCTCGAGCGAAAAGATGCGGTCGACGGTCCCGGAGACCTGGGCGATCGCCGCGCCGATGGCGTTGGCCACCTCGTAGTGCTCGGGCCGGTCGATCTCCGAGGCGCCCTCCAGGCGATCCGGAAGCAGGATGCTCCCCCCGCCCACCGCCACCACCGGCACCGGAGCGGCGCTCGTCTTGATCCGGTCGACCGCCTCCTCCACCATGGCGACCGCCTTCCGGAAGGCGGCCTCCAGGAGGCCGGCCTCCGCCGTCACCCGCTTCGGGTCGCCCAGCGAGGCCATGCCCCGGGCCACCACCACGTCGGTCATGGTGAGCGTCCGACCGCCGAAGACCTGCGCCTCCTCGAGGATGGCGCTGCCCACGCTCTCCGGCCCCACGCGCAGCTCGCCCGCCTCCAGGCGGACCCGCGAGCCCCCGCCCAGGCCGATGGAGATCAGGTCCGGCATGCGGAAGTTGGTGCGGACCCCGCCGATTTCCACCGCCACCGCCGACTCCCGCGGGAAGCCCGACACCAGGACGCCGACGTCGGTCGACGTCCCGCCCACGTCGACGACGACCGCGTCGCGCCGGCGCGAGAGGAAGGCGGCTCCGCGGATGCTGTTGGTCGGCCCGCAGGCGACGGTGAGGATCGGGTACCGCCGCGCGTAGTCGAGCGACATCAGGGTGCCGTCGTTCTGCGAGAGGAAGAGCTCCGCGCGGACGTCGAGCGACTCCAGCGCCGCGCGGAAGGCCTCCGTCACGCGGGCGGCCACCCCCGAGACGGCGGCGTTGAGGACCGCCGCGTTCTCGCGCTCCAGAAGCCCCACGCTGCCGATCTCGTAGGAAAGGGAGAGGACCGCCTCGCCGCCCGCCTCGTGCTCGATGATCTCGGCGGCGTGCAACTCGTCGTCGTTGCGGACGGGCGAGAAGACGCCGGTGACCGCGAAGGCCCGGAACCCCTGGTCCAGCGCCTCGCGCACGAAGCGCCGCACCGCTTCTGCGTCGAAGGCCGAGATGGGTCGCCCGTCATACTCGACGCCACCCGGCAGGATCGCCGACGGTCCCTCCACCTTCTCGCGCAGGTCGCTCGGCCAGGCCGCCAAAGGCCCCACCGCGCGGGTGGCCGGGGCGCCGAGACGCAGGATGGCGACCGGCGCCAAACCCCGCCGCTCGATGATCGCGTTGGTCACCTGGGTCGTGCCCAGCATGGCGTGGGTGACGGCCGCCGGATCGACGCCCGACTTCTGCAAGACCTCCGCCACGACCGCCCGTATGCCGCTGACCACGTCCCGGCTGACCGGCGTCTTGGCCTTGGCCAGGACCCGGTGTTCCTCGTCGAGCACCACCGCGTCGGTGTTGGTGCCGCCCACATCAATGCCCAGCCTGTAGCCCACGCTCTCCGGACCCCCCTCGCTCGAGCGGGATGAAGTCGAAATCGTATCCGAAGGCCCTCGGACCGACGAGTTCCAGTCCCTGCGGCGTCCGCCAGACGGGCTCGGAGGGGATGCCGAGCAGTTCCACCCGCTGGCCGTACGCCAGCCCCTCGGTGGTGATCGGCGTGTGGGTCTCCGCGTCCAGAACCGAGAGCAGATCCGGCACGCTGGCCAGAGGAAGCCCGTCCCGCACCGCCACCAGATTCTCGTTCTGGAACTCCAGGCGCAGCACCGATCCCTCGTCCCGTCCGGTGCCGTCCAGCGAGGCGGTGCCGCGGACGAAGCCGCCCTGGGTGCGCCGGAGGACGTCCACCACCTTGCCCGCGAAGAGGAGGCGGCCCCCCGTCACGTCGAGAAGCGCCTCCAGGACCTCGAAACCGCCCGACCGGGCCTCGCGCAGCACCCGTCCGATGCCGATGGCGCGGCCGATCGTCCCCGCGATGACCGCTCCCCGGACCTGGCCTGCCTCCATGGGATAGAGCGCGATGATGGAGGAGCCGCCCATGGCGACGGTGGCTGTCCGGCTGAGTCGCTCCGTCCAGAAGTTGTCGACCGTCTCCAGCAGCTCCAGATTTCCTTTCTCGTCGGCGAGCGCCATGGGCGTGGCAGCCACACCGGCCAGGTGCATCGAGCACATCGGGATCTCGGGGAAGGCACGGCCCATCCCGTCCGCGTCCAGGAGCGGCAGCCCGAGCTCCGCCGCCGCGGCCACGGGTATGGTCGAGTTGACTCCGCCCGCTTCGGCCGACATCAGCGCCACGACCGGTCGGCCCACCCTTCGCTCGAGCGCCCGCACCACCCGGGCCAGCTCCTCGCCGGAGGGAAGCTTCTCGACCAGCACGGTGGGCGCTCCCATCATGGCCACCGGCACGACCAGCCCCCGCTCGGGGAGCGCCTCCACGTCCATCAGGGGCACCGGGCCCTTGCGGCGGATCGCCTCGCGAGCCATCAGGCAGCCCACATAGGGGTCACCGCCCCCGCCGGTGCCGAGGACCGTCGCGCCGAGCGCAAGGTCGTCGAGAACCGCCTCGTCGATCTGGGCGACGGTCCACTTCCTCTCTGCCGTACGAATCGTCTCCCCCTCCCCCTCCCGTTCTCCCCCGTTCTCCCCCCGTTCTCCCCCGTCAGGACGGGATCTCGCGGAAGTACGCCTGCGGTCGACCCTGGAGGAGGGCGGCCAGGCGCATCAGACCCCAGTAGAGGAGGCCGGCGGCGACCAGCGCGTTCAGCGCCGGGATCCCGGTCCGGACCTCGTAGCCCACCAGGGAGGCTCCGGCCCACGCCACCAGCATCACGGGGTTCCAGCTCTCGACCGAGGCGGGCACGCCTCCCGAGGCGGCACTCTCGTCCAGGACCCGGCGGTGTCGCCGCAGGACGAAGTAGTCGACGACCATGATCCCGGCCACCGGCGGAATGGTGACCCCCAGGAGCAGGAGGAAGCCCTGGAACTGCTGGAGGATGCCGGCCGCCGAGAGCACCGTCCCCAGGAGGCCCACGATCAGGGTGACCAGCCCGCGGCCGACCTTCTTGCCCGAGAGGGCGTCGATCAGGTTGACCAGGCCCAACGAGGAGGAGTAGAGGTTCCAGTCGTTGATCTTGAGCGTGGCCACAATCAGGATGAGCGTCCCCAGCACGCCGCTGGTGGACGTGACGATCCGGATCACGTCGGCGCTCCGGACGGCGTGGGCGAGGAGGACGCCGATCAACCCGATGGTGTATTCGCCCAGCGTGATGCCCACGAGCGTCTGTTTGACCACGTCGGCGGCGCTCCGGTTGAAGCGGGTCATGTCCGGCGTGATGACGGACCCCACGATGAAGCCGCCGGCCACGAGCGTGGTGCCCGCCGCCAGGCTGAGCGCCGGTCCGGGCGCCGGCGAGGCGACCAGCTGGGCCAGCGGATGCTGCAGGAGGGCGCTGGTGATCGAGTAGCCGGCCAGGAGAAGGAAGGCCGGTACCGTGATGTAGGCGGTCCACGCCATGGAGAGGAAACCGTAGAGGACGATGAGGGTGACGCCAAGTCCGGTGACGATCGACCAGGCCCAGGTGGGCAGGCCTCCGACCAGCGAGCGGATCCCCTCGGCGAAGACCGCGTTCTGGATGCCGAACCAGCCGATCAGGCTGATCGCGATCACCAGCCCCACCAGGCTCGACCCGTAACGGCCGAAGCCGGTCCAGCGGCCGAGCACCGAGGTGCTCAGCCCCTCCCGCTGACCCATGATCCCGGTGAGGATCGCGACCAGCTCGAGGATGACCGCCCCCAGCGTCAGCGCCCAGAACGCGTCCCAGAACCGCATTCCGAAGCCCAGGGTGGCCCCGAGCAGGAACTGGGAGAGGGCAGAGAGCTGCCCGAAACGCTGGACGGCCACGCTGACCCATGAGTAGCGCTGCCCCAGCGGGACACGTGACAGGGCGAAATCGTCGTGACCGACGGCCGGGCCGGCTTCGCGCCCGGCGGAGAGGTCAGCCGCCATTCGCGCGCACCTCCCAGATGTTTTGCGGTGATTCTAAGGTGCGCGCGTGCGGAATGCGTCGTGCACAGGGGAGAAATGTTCGCTCCCATTTGTGCGGATTGCACAAGTGCACCGGCTCCACGCCGAAGCCCGCCAGGTGGGCGACCCCTCCGGCCTCAATGGCCTTGCGCCCGCAGGACGCGGATGGCCACCTCGAGCAGGAAGAAGTCCCGCTCCAGGCTCAACCCGCTCAGCTCCTCGAACTGCTTGAGGCGGTAGCGCGCGGTGTTCCGGTGGATGGCCAGGCGCTCGGCGGTCCGGCTCACATCCCCCCGCGCCCGGAGGAAGACCTCCAGCGTCTCCAGGAGCTGCTTCCTGCGCGCCTCCGGTAGCGCCAGCACCGGCATCAGGAGCTGCTGGGCGAAGGAGACGCCCTCGGCGGAGCGGTACCACCCCTGGAGCAGCCGTTCGGGGCCCAGCTCCGCCACCGTCGCCAGGCTGCCCGCCCCGCGTACCGCCGGGACCAGGGCGAGCGTCTCCTCCGCCTCCCGGTAGGCGAGCCGGAGCCCCTCCCAGCCCACCGCGGGGCCGCTGACGACGCCGTCGAACCGGAATCCGTACCCCAGGCGGTCGACAGGACGGAGCGCACGCTCCAGCGCGGCCCGGGCGGCTTCCGGCCGGAGCGGGTCCCCCGCGCCCCGCGCGCGCAGGACGACCACGAAGCGACCGTCCGGCCCCAGCGCGGCAAAGGCCCAGAGCCCGCCCCGCTCCAGCTCCCGCTGCAGCGTCTCCAGCACCTCGCTCTGCATCTCGAGGAGCTTCTCCTCGGTCCACCCCCGGGAGGCGAGGACCTCGTCCCAGCCGTGGACCTGGAGCGAGGCGAGCACGTGGACCGCCGAGGGGTTCCAGCCGCTCTGCCAGGCGCGCGCGAGCACCTCCGGCGCGGGCTGCCCGGGCACGGTCAGGAGCTCCCGCAGCAGGTCGGCCTTGGAGCGGAGCCGGCTCTCCCACTTCCTGTGGCGTTCCTCGAGCAGGGACTCCAGCAGCGCCCCCGCCACCGCGAGCAGGCGCCGGGTGACAAAGCCCTGGTGCGCGCGGGCCCGGCCGCGGAGGCGGAGCACGTAGCCCGCCCGCCCCTGCACCCGCAGGACGATGGATCCCGCCACCTGCTCGGGCGTCTCCGTCACCTCCGGTGGCGCAGCGGGCTCCCGAGCTTCCTGGCGCCGGGCCGGGAAGGCCGACAACTCGGCCTCGCCCTCCACTTCCTGTGCCAACCGGTCGAGGAGCGCCTCGACCGGCTTCCCCTCCCGCCGGCTCTCCAGCAGCGCGGCGACCGCCGAATCCAGCCTCCTGTAGGCCGCCAGCAGGTCCTCCTGCCGCAGGACCGCCAGCCGCTCCACCACGGCGACGATCCCTGTGCCACCCAGGTCCAGGAGCGGAAGGCCGGTCCGGTCGGCCAGAAGGGCGACGGCTTCCGGCAGGGTTCGCGGGCCCTCCAGGGCCAGGCCCGCCGCCCCCGAAGAGGCCAGCCGGCGGATCAGGACGTCGAGGGCAGGCGACTCGTCCGCCCCGGTCCAAGCCGGAAGGAAGTAGAGCCCGCCCTCCTCCACCGGCTCCCTCCACATCCCCCTCCGGCGGGGGTCGATCAGGATCACCCGGCTGACAGGGCGCCCGAGCCCGCGTCCCCCGGCGAGAAGACGGACGCCCGGGAGGTCCTGCCGCAGGAGCTCGCCGAGTGCCACCGCCACCTGCCGGCTCCCCCCGTCCCTCAGCCGACCGCGTGGAGCACCCGGAAGATGTACGCCTGCGTCTCCGGGTACGGGGGCACGCCTCCGTACCGCTCCACGGCGGCCGGGCCGGCGTTGTAGGCGGCCAGGGCGAGGCGGACGTCGCCGAAGCGGTCGATCAGCTCCTTCAGGTAGCGCGCCCCCGCTTCCACGTTCTGGGCGGGATCCAGAGGGTCTTCCGCCCCCATCGCCCGGGCCGTCTCCGGCATCAGCTGCATCAGGCCCAGGGCTCCCGCGGCGGAAACCGCCCGGGGGTCGAGGCCCGATTCCGCCCGGGCCACCGCCTCCAGGAGCCGGGCGTCCACGCCGTAGCGGGCGGCCGCCCGCTCGAAGAGCTGGCGGAACGGGGGCTCGGGGCGGCCATCCCCGCCCCGGCCCGCATCCTCCGAGCCGCGCGGCACGGCCGCCTGTGCCTCGGCCGCCCCCGCCCCCCGGCCCGAGGCGGGACCGCCCGCCACCGGAGAGGCCCCCAGGTTGGCGGCGATCCATTGTTGAAGGAGCAGCTTCCCGAAGTCCGGTGGGTCGACGGGTTCCATCCCGGCTTCACCTTCCTCCTCGCACGCTCGAACCTCGCGGGCCGCGCCGCCTGCCGGCCGCGCCCCGCCGCGCCCGGCAGGGCCCGGCAGGGCCGGTCCACTCTATGCACCGCTGGCGAAGCTGGCCGTCTCCAGGGCGAAGAGCGCCAGCACCAGGAGATGGACCAGGGTGCACCAGAGGCAGAGGGCGCCGACCACGAACAGCTCGGTGTAGACGAGGCCCAGGACGGCCACGGCGCCCGCCCCCGCCCAGAGGAAGCGGAGACCGCTGGCGGCGCGCCAGGCCAGCACCCCCGCCACCAGGAACCAGACCAGGCCCCAGATCGCCACGGGGATGCCCAGCCAGAGACTCGCCGGGCTGTCGAGCACGGTGCCGCAGTCGACCAGCCCGGCGCGGGGGCAGGCCAGCGCCCGGGGCGCCCAGTGGAGGAGCGTCAGGTAGGCGGAGACGGCGGCACCGGCACCGGCCAGCCCCAGGCGGATGGCCAGCGGCCGGCCGGCCAGGGTCGGGGCCGGCCCGGCCGACCGGTGGCGGCCCGGGGTGCCGGAAGGGGAGAGCTCGCCGCTCACGGAAGCCGGACCCCCTGGACCGCAGGCGAGTTGCACACCTCGGTGGGCTGGCCGCCGGTCACCCGGCAGATGGCGGCGGTCATCTGGTTGGCCACGGCCAGCGTGGCCCTGGCCGCGGGCGTCTTCCCCTGCGCCACCTCCCGGGCGAAGCCCTCCCAGGTCTTGCCCTTCAAGACCTCCGGCGAGAGCGGCGAGCCGACCCAGTACGTCCTCCCCACGATGAGGAAGGGGATCGATCCGTCGGGATCGAGGCGGCGGACCAGGTCCGCTTCCTCGGGCGTGGGCGATTGGAGCGGCGGGTACCGGCCGTCGGGACCCGGCACGCGGCCCGCCATCTCGATGGCGCGGACGGCGAGATAGGGGCTGCTGTAGCTGGCATGGAGAAAGGTGAAGGTCGGCGTGTCCGGGAAGACGTCCTGCGAGGAGGAACGCGAGAGCTCCAGCCCCTGCCACGTCCCGAAGCGGCTGAGGGCGATCACCAGCGGCCACCGTTCGGAGGCACAGAAGGGGCAGAACTCGGCGCCCACGTAGAGCAGCGTCGGCTTGCCGCCCGCGCCGGGAGCGTCCGGCACGCGCGTGCCCGCGGGTGCCAGCTGGGGCGACGGCAGCTGGCCGCCGCCGGCCGCGTCGAAGGTGCTGGCGGGGATCGTGGTCAACTCCCTGAGCATCGCCTCCGAGACGGGCGCTCCCCCGCCCGCGCCGGACGGGGGTTGCGTCCGGACAGCGGGGCTTTTCGAGCCGCCGCCAGGACCGCCTTCCTTCCAGATCGCGGCTCCCACGATGACGAGCAGGACCACCAGGACGGCCCCCAGGGCGATCCAGGCGACGGGCCGGCGTCGACCCCGGGTCGAACGTCCGCCCCCGCCCGAACGTCGCGTTGCAGAGCTGCCGGGCACCCTGCCACCCCCTGTCGCTCCCCATCATGACATGCCGTCGTCCTGGGGAGAAGCCGGCGACGAGAGCCATCCGCCTCCCCAGGCGGCCTCCGGGGCAAGGCACCCTTCCCGTCTTGCGAAACAGGTATCCGGGTTTCGGCAACGAATCCGGCAGGCCAGGGAGGTGAGATCCCTTGACAGCGGAGGAGCGGAGAGACCTGGAAGCGCTGACGCGGGTGAACGAGGTCCATCCCCCGCTTCCGCATCTGCTCGAGGAAGCGTACGTTCGCGACTGGGAGTCGACGTGGCGGCGCTCCGTGGAGGAGCCGGAGGCCTTCTGGGGCGGGGTGGCCCGGCAGTTCACCTGGTTCCAACCCTGGCGGAAGGTGCTCGAGTGGGAGTACCCCTACGCCAGGTGGTTCGTCGGCGGCAAGACGAACATCGTCGCCAACGCCCTCGACCGCCACCTGGACGACGGCCGCCGCCACAAGGTGGCGCTCTTCTGGGAGGGCGAGGACGGGAGCCAGCGCGTCTTCACCTACGCGCAGCTCCACCGCTGGGTCTCCAGGATCGCCAACGCGCTGAAGGCACAGGGCGTCGGCCGCGGCGACCGCGTGGTGATCTACATGCCGCTGACCCCCGAGGGCATCGCCACCATGCTGGCGACGGCACGCATCGGCGCCATCCACAGCGTCGTCTACGCGGGCCTGGGCTGGAGCGCCCTGCGCCAGCGGGTCGAGGACGCCGGCGCCAAGGTGGTCGTCTGCGCCGAC
Source organism: Bacillota bacterium (assembly GCA_029961055.1). Classification (NCBI taxonomy): domain Bacteria; kingdom Bacillati; phylum Bacillota; species Bacillota bacterium. Next base: position 67,851 of record JASBVM010000004.1, on the reverse strand, counting down.
GTCGGCTACCGCCGCGGCCGGACGGTGGACTTGAAGCCCGTCGTCGACCAGGCGCTCGAGGGATTGGACTTCGTGGAGCGGGTGATCGTCCACCGTCGCCGCACGCCACCTGCACCGCTGGCTCCCGGCGAGGTCGACTTCGACGAGATCGTGGCCTCGGCCTCCGCCGACTGCCCGGTGGAACCGATGGACGCGGAGGATCCGCTGTTCATCCTCTACACGTCGGGGACCACCGGCCGGCCCAAGGGCACGGTCCACGTCCACGGCGGCTACATGGTGGGAACGGCTTACCATGCCAAGGCCTTCTACAACATCGGCGACGACGATCTCTTCTGGTCGACCTCGGACATCGGCTGGATCGTCGGTCACAGCTACATCGTCTACGCGCCGCTGGTGGTGGGGGCCACCTGCCTGGTCCGCGAAGGCGCCCCCGACTACCCCGACCCCGGTACGATCTACCGGCTGATCGAGAAGTACGGCGTGACCCGCCTCTTCACGGCGCCGACCACCCTCCGCATGCTCATGAAGTTCGGTGACGAGTGGGCGAGGAAGTACGACCTGTCGACCCTCCGCCATCTGACCTGCGCGGGCGAGCCCCTCAACCCCGAGGCCTGGCGCTGGGCCTGGAAGACGCTCTGCGGCGAAGGTCGCGCCTGGATGGCGGACAACATGTGGCAGACGGAGACGGGCGCGCCGATGGTGGGCACCCCCCTGGCCCTGCCCGTCAAACCCGGCTGGTGCGGCCGGCCCCTGATCGGCGTTGACGCCGACGTGGTCGACGGTCAGGGCCGGCCGGTCCCGCCCCACACCGGCGGTCATTTCGTCATCCGCAGGCCCTGGCCCAGCATGTTCCGCACCATCTGGAACGACCCCCAGCGCTACGAGGAATACTGGCAGGCCATCCCCGGCGTCTACGCCAGCGGCGACCTGGCGCAGCGCGACGAAGAAGGCTACTTCATGTTCCTCGGCCGCTCGGACGACGTGCTCAACCCCGCCGGCCACCGGATCGGCACGGCGGACGTGGAGAACGCGCTGGTCAGCCACCCCGCCGTGGCCGAGGCGGCCGTCGTGGGCGTACCCGATCCGGTCAAGGGCGAGGCGATCAAGGCCTTTGTCATCCTGCGGGCGGGCGTCGAGCCTTCGGAATCGCTGCCCGCCGCCCTGATCGCTCACGTGCGCGACGTCCTGGGACCCATCGCCGCACCGGCATCGGTGCAGATCGTCGATCGGCTGCCCAAGACGCGGAGCGGCAAGATCATGCGCAGGCTCCTGAAGGCGCAGGAGCTCGGCCTCGAGCCCGGCGACGTCTCCACCCTGGAGGACTGACCGCGCGATCCCGGCGCCTGTCGCGGCGGCGCCCGGCCGCTGCTTGTGGCATGGCGTCCGGGCGACTATAATGGCTCCTGGTCTCCGGCGGCGTAGCTCAGTGGCAGAGCAAGCGGTTCATACCCGCTGCGTCGGTGGTTCAAATCCACCCGCCGCTACCAGGTTGCGCAGGCCCGTAGCTCAGCTGGGAGAGCACCTGACTCTTAATCAGGGTGTCGTGGGTTCGAGCCCCACCGGGCCTACCAGAAAATCGGCTCAGGACAAGGGATCCGGGGTCGGCTCCTCCCGCCGGGAGGAGCCGACCCGGCTTTCCCGGCGGCCCGTGTGCTGCAGCGCAGTCCCTCCGTGACTCCTCGGCGGTGAGCGGGGCCGCCGTTCCGGCCGGGGAACCGACCTCTTGCCCGTACGTTCGGCCGCGGCCCGCCGCGATAGACGGTCGACGCGCGCGTTCGCGCGGGAGGAAGCCACCCGGAGCGCCGGCGCCATGGCCGCCGCGAAGGAAGGGGCGGCTCACCTCCCGTCGCCGCACCCCCGCCGGGGACCCATCCTCCGCTCCGCGACCGCTGCCAAGCCGGCCGTCCCGCCGGCCCGTCAGGCGCTCCGCCCCGAGCGCGCCAGCCGCGACTCCGCCGTCAGGTGATCCAGGAGGACGGTACGATTGACGGCGGCCACCCCGAGGGCACTGTCGCCACCGCCGTAGTAGACGTAGAAACCGCCGTCCATCTCCACCGACCCACAGGAGAAGACCACGTTGGGAACGAGGCCGCGGCGCTCCCAGGGTGTCTCCGGCTCCAGGACCGGGTAGGGATAGCGGGCCAGCACCCGGGTCGGATCCCTCAGGTCGAGGAGCGCCACACCCAGCCGGTAGACGTTCTGGTCGTCCACTGCGTGGTAGAAGAGGACCCACCCCGCCTCGGTCTTGTGGGGAGGACCGGCGATGCCGATCTTCTTGCTCTCCCAGGAGCCGGGAAGGGCCCGCATCAGGATGCGATGATCGGTCCAGTGCTCCAGGTCGGTCGAAAGGCCGATCCAGATGTGCGGCGCCCGGCGATGGAGGAGGACGTAACGCCCGCCGACGCACTCCGGGAAGAGCGCCACGTCCTTGTTGGGCTCCTCCAGCAGGACCTTGTGCCCTTCCCAGACGAGGAGGTTCTTCGACCAGCACATGGCCGGACGGTAATCCATCCAGTCCCGTCCGCCGAAGGCGGTGTACAGCAGGAAGTAGGTGTCACCGATCTTGGTGACGCGGGGGTCCTCCACACCCCAGGCTTCCTGCTCCCCCACCCCGGTCAGCACCGGCCGGTCCAGTCTCGCGAAGTGGATGCCGTCGCTGCTGACCGCGTACCCGATGGAAGAGACAAACTTCGCCTCCTTCCGGGGCCGGTCGCTGCGCAGGTCGAAGGCGTTGTTGCTGGCACGGTAGAGCAGGTGGACCAGACCGTTGTCGTAGATGGCGGCCGCGTTGAAGACCGCGGCCCGTTCCCACTCGTGCTCGGGAAGCGGTGTCAAGATGGGCCTCTCCGAGAGCCGCCGCAGCCGCAACCGTTCCATGGTCGACCTCCCCGTCGTCCCCGGCTCGATGTCGGAGATCGAAATCGGCTCATGCGCCCGCGTCCGATGACGGCTCGCGGATCGCGGCGCCCCGGCTGGCGGCGAGGGCCAGGCGCAGGCTCGAGAGCGCCTGCTCCAGGGTGACCTCCGGCGTGTGCTCCGGCTCGCGGACGGCGCGGGCGAAGTCGGCCACGGCGGCCTCAATCGCTCGGGCGTAGGTGGTTTCCTTCCCGTCGATCGACTCCACGGCCAGGCGGACACGATGGGTCACCCTGCGCTCGAGCTCGCGCCCCAGGATCCGCTGCTCACCCCCCTGGTACGGTTCGGCGAGGTCGAGCTCGACCCGGACGGGTGCCGAGCGCCCGGCGCCGCAGTCGAGCGCCATGCGCCCGGCGACCTCCTGGAGCCGGGAGAGGCCCGTCTCGTCCACCAGAGCCTCCAGCTCCAGCGCCGACGGCATCCAGCCTTTCACGGTCACGTAGCCCACGTCGTAGGCCAGGCGGAACTCGGCGCGTTCGATCCGACGGGGCTTGTCGAAGCCGTGGTAAAAAGTGGCCGGCACGTCACCGAACCGCACCAGGGCCACGACCCGGTCCACCAGGCGGCGGCGTGGGCGTACCCAGGCCTGGCTGGACTCCCACTCGCCCTCGGCGCCGCTGAGGTAGGCCGCGATGTCGAAGAAGTGGACGCCGTGCTCCACGAGGATGCCCCCGCTGACGCCCGCATCCCAGAACCAGTGGTCGGGGGGCAGGTGGTCGTCGGCGGCGTCGTTCTCCAGCGAGAGATGGCGCAGCTGGCCGAGGAAGCCCGCCTCGCCCAGAAACCTGGCCAGACGGTACATCGGATTGTAACGCAGGACGTAGTCCACGCCCACGCGCAGGCGGCGGGAGGATGCCAGCCGCGCCATCGCCTCGGCCTCCGCCAGCGAGGTGGCCAGGGGCTTCTCCACCCAGACGTGCCGGCCCCGTTCCAGGGCCGCGATGGCCGCCGGCCCATGGTGGGCCGGGGGCGTGGCCAGATAGACCACTTCGACCCCGGGGTGCGCCAGCAGTTCCTCATAACTTCCGCAGGGCGCCGCTCCGTGGCGGGCGGCGACCTTGGCCGTCCGCTCCGCTTCCTCATCGTAGACCGCCACGAGCCTCACCTCGGGGGCCTTCGTCAAAGCCGCCAGGGCGAACTGTCCGAAACCCCCGAGCCCCACCGCACCGACACCCACCGGTTCGATCATCTCTGCACACCTCTTGGCCTTATCGGAAGATGTAATGGAAGCCCGAGAAGAAGCGCCTGCTGAAGAGAAGGAAAAGGATGACCACGGGAAGCGTCAGCACCACGCTCGCCGCATAGAGCGGCCCCGGGTAGATGCCGTACGGCCCCTTCATGGTCGCCAGCAGGACGTTCAGCGTCATATACTTATAGCTCTTGACGGCGAGGAGGTCCCAGAGCAACTCCGTCCAACGCTCCATGAACAGCACCAGGGCCACCACCGTGGTCAGGGTCGTGCTCATGGGCAAAAGAATCCGCGTCACCACCGTCCATTCACCGGCGCCGTCCACCCTGGCGGCGTCCAGGAGCTCCTCGGGCATGCTTCGGAAGAAGGTGGTGTACATGAAAATCGCCCAGACGCTCACCGCCTTGGGGAGGATCATGGCCAGGTAGGTGTCGTAGAGACCCAGGTACCGGATGATCAGAAAGGTGGGGATGATCAGGATGATGGCCGGGTAGAACATGTGGAACATAAGGAAGGATTCGATCCAGCGAGCGCCCCGGAAACGGATCCGGGAGAGCGCATACCCGACCATCGCACCAAAGGCGACCATGGCCAGGGTGTCCGCGCCGCTGACCAGGAAGCTGTTGAAAAGCGCCCGCAGCCACGGCCTGGCCAGGCCCGTCTCGCCGCCCGTGAAGAGCCAGACGTAGGAGCGCAGGGTGAGACGGCTGGGCCAGATGACCCTCTCCACTTCGTCCCACGGCGCGAGCGACTGCAACACCATGTAGAGATAGGGAAAGACCGCCGCCGCGGAGCCCAGGAGAGCCGCCACGTACAGGCCGCCTGTCCGGAGTCGCCTATGGCTCGAAACCATGTGCGCGCCCCCAGCGGTTCATCAACCATCGGACCACGGCCACACCGGCGAAGGTGGCCACGGCGTTGAGCAGGGCGACGGCCGAGGCATAGCCGGCTCGAAAGTTGGCAAAGGCCTGATAGTAGATCTCCAGCTGCCACGTATGGGTCGCCAGTTGCGGGCCGCCCTGCGTCAGGACATAGGGCTCCGTGAAGACGCTGAACATCAGCCCCGTGGCCAAGACGGTCACGGTGAAGGTGGCCGGGTAGAGGTTGGGCCAGGTGACCCGCCAGAAGCGTTGCCAGGCGCTGGGGACGTCGAGGGCGGCCGCCTCCCAGAGTTCCCTGGGCAGAGACCGGAGGGCGGCCAGGTAGACGAGGGCGTAGTAGCCCGAGAACTTCCAGGCGATGAGCACCACGATGACCACCGTGGCCCAGCCGGGGCTCTCCAGCCAGGGCGGGCTGAAGCCGAAGGCCGAGACCAGCCAGCGGTTGAGCGGGGCGTTGACGGCGATCAACCCCTGTATCACCAGCGAGGTGGCGACGCCGCTGGAGAGGTAGGGCAGGAAGAAGAGGACCGTGAACCAGTGCCCGCCCCGCGGCAAGCCGTTGACCAGGAGGGCGATGCCGACGGAGAGGGCCAGCACCAGCGGCAAGAAGAGGACGAGGAACTTGTACGTGTTGACGAAGGCCGCCCAGATCCGCGGGCTGTGCAGGGCCTCGACCAGGTTGCCGAAGCCTACCCAGGTGCGTTGGGGCGCAATCAGGTTCCAGTCCATGCCAGCCAGCTGGAGCGCCCAGACCAGCGGTACCGCGAAGAAGACCAGCGTGTAGAGGAGGTAGGGGGAGGCCAGAAGCCACCCCCTTACCTCGTAGTAGTGCCGGGCTGTCACCGCTTCAGGACCTCCGCCCAGGCGGCCTTCATATCGTCAAACGCCAGCGCCGGGCTCTTTCGGCCGGTGAGGACCGGCACCATGAGGCGCTCGCCCATCAGCGTGTAGAGATCGGCGAACTTCTCGTTCTGGATGGGCGGCACCCCGGTCGGCACCGCCCCGGCGTACTGCGCGAGACCCGGGTTCTGGGCGAGGTACTGTCGGAAGACAGGATCGGTGGTCAGGTCGCCGCGGGCCGGCGGCAGGCCGGTCATCTCCAGCCAGGTCAGGTCGTGCCGGGGATCCGAGAGGACCCACTTGATGAACTCCCAAGCCGCCTGCTGTTCCGCAGGCGAGGCGTTCCTGTAGATCACGACCCCTTTCGAGTCCGCAAAGGTCTTGGGCGTCTTGCCCGCCGGGAAGTCGTCGGGAACGGGCGGGGGGGTCAGGACGACATTGTCGCCCACCTTCAGCTCCGGATACTTCTCCTTCCAATATGGGAGCGTCCACGGGCCGACGACGTTCCAGACCGCAAGGCCGGTCTCGAAGGGATCGGTGGCATCTTTCGTCAGGAGATAGCCCTTGTCGTCCAGCTCCTTGTAGAACGACATGACCTTGGTGACGGCGGCGCGGTCCGCGACCACTTCCGTTCCGTTCAGGAAGGGCGCGCCGTCGCTGGCGGCATCGTAGAGGGTGAAGAAGTCGAACCAGCGCTCCCACCAGGAGTTGGGATCAACCAGCACCTTCCTGGCGAGGACGTACTTGTCGGGGTACTTGGACTTCAGCTTCTGTCCGAGGGCGAGAATCTCGCCATAGGTTCGCGGGGGTTCCTGATAGCCGAGTTGCTTCAGGATGTCCATCCGCCAGGCGTAGAGCATGGCGTTGGAGTAGAGGGGCAGGATGTACTGGTGCCCGTCCGGAAACTTCCAGCCTGCGACCAGCTGCTCGGCCTTCCGCGACCGGATCAGGTCGCTGTAGCCCTGGAGCGTGTCCAGGGGCACGATGGCCTGGCTCTTGACCAGTTGCGCTCCAAAGCCGACGAAGACATTCTCCGAGGCGGTCAGCTTGGTCCCGCTGGCCAGCGCCGTCAGGATGCCGGCCTCCGAGGAGGGCGACTCGGGCATCGGCGAGACGTCCACCTGGACGCCGGGATGGTCCTTCATGTACTCCTGGGCCATGGTGCGCCAGAATTTTTCCTGGGTCGGATTGGGAGCCGACCAGAAGACCACGCGAACCTTCTCCGACGGGGAACCCGTCTTGGACCCCGCGGTCCCGGCTTCCTGCGAGCCCCCGGCGGAGCAGCCGGCCAGGAGGAGGGCAAGCATCGCAACGACAGCCAGGGAACGATGACCGCTGCGCTTTGCGAACACCTCGATCACCTCGCTTCGTCATGTCCGGGACGCAGCGTGGAACCTCGGACGACAAGAGCGACGTGCATGGTCACGGTGACCGGCAGCAGGCTGGGAAACTCGATCCGGTCGAGAAGCCGCCTGGCTGCCAGGCGCCCCATCTCCACCTTGTCCACCCGCACGGTGGTCAGCGGCGGCTCGGTCTGCTCCGCCAGCGCGATATCGTCGAAGCCGGCAACCCCCAGCTGCGCCGGCACCTGCAGACCTCGCGCCTTGGCCAGAGAAAGGATGTGGAGAGCGGTCATGTCGTTTCCGGCGACGACCGCGGTGGGAAACCTCCCCTCCTCCTCCAGCTCTGTGACCAACTCCGGGGCCCGCTGCCAGCCCCGTCCCACCTCCACGGAACGGGCCTGCACCGTTTGGCCGGCTGCGAGCACCGCACGCTCAAACCCTTCGCGACGGGCCGCAAAACTGCGATCCTCCAGCGTCTCGGCCACGTAGACCAGCGACCGGTAACCGGCGCCGAGCACGTGGGCGGTGACCTCCTGCGCCCCGCCCACGTTGTCCAGGACGACGGAATCGGCTCCCCGCACCTGCTTGTCGACCACGACGACGGGCAGGCCTTCGGCGGCAGCGCGCCGCGCCAGCTCCTCCGGCACATCGGCGCCCAGCAGGACGAGACCGTCGAGGCGAGAGCGCTGCTCCATCAGGGAGACCATGTCCGCCGGATCGTAAGTAAACAGCGAGAGGTCATGTCCGCTGGATCGCAGCACCTCCTCCACACCCATCAGCACTGGACCGTAGAAGGCACCGCCTACCGGCTCCGGTTCGAGGGCGGCGATCCGGCGAGGGAAGGCGGCGCCCACCCGGTAGGCGACGCCCGCCCGGGCTCCCCTCTTCTCAAGCCGCCCGATGGCGGAGCGCACCCGCTCGGCCAGCTCGGGAGAGACCAGTTCCCGATGGTTGAGCACCCGGGAGACGGTAGCGGGGGAGACACCGGCCAACCTCGCCACCTCTCGCGTCGTCCACCGTCGCACTCGACCACTTCCTGAAACATCCTGCTTCTTTGTGAAACAATACCATCTCGGACAGCAGCTGGCAATATCCGTTTTCACATGCAGGGAGGCCGAGCAAGTGCGCTTCACTTCTGTTTCACAATGTTTCAAAGCGGGAGCCGCCCCGCAGGCGCTGGCCTCGCCGTCGCTGGCCAGTCGGCCGGAAAGGTCGGATGGCGAAGCGGAGGCGGGTTCCTGTGCGGATGGTCGCGCACCGCGCCGCCTCCCTTGCAGCGGCCGAGATGCCGGCCGTACAATCCCGACGCCATGGGCGCGGAAGAGAGGCAGGGCCAACCCGGGCACGAGGTCCCCCCCGCCCTCCGTCGCGCGGTCCGGGTGGCGGCATGGACCGCGGAGGGCCGCGCCCTCACCGAACCGCTCCCCGGTGCGGGCGCACTGGAGCTCGACGGCTTCCTGCCCGGCGAGCGCGTGGAGGTGGAGCTCGAGCCCGCGCCGGCGAGGGCACCACGGCGCCGCCGGCGCGGATCTGCCTGGCGGCTGCGGACGGCGCAGCTGGTCGAGCCCTCCCCCGAGCGCGTCGAGCCGGGATGCCCGGTCTTCGGCCTCTGCGGCGGGTGCGTGCTTCAGCACGCCAGCTACCCGGCCCAGCTCGCCTGGAAGCGCGAGCGCGTGCGGGCGGCGCTGGCCCGCGTGGGCGTGCCGCCCGAGCGGGTGCGGCCTGCGCTGGGCGCGCCGAGGAGCTACGCCTACCGGAACAAGATGGAGTTCACCTTCTCGCCCGAGGGGCGGCCCGGCCTCCACCGGCGCGGCCGCTGGCGCGAGCTGGTGCCGCTCGAGCGCTGTCCCATCGCCCTCCCCCCGATCCAGGAGGCGCTGGGCGTCGTCGCCCGCTGGGCCGAGACCGAGCGGCTGCCCGGCTACGACAAGGAAGCCGGCCGCGGCTTCCTCCGCCACCTGCTCCTCCGCGCCTCCGGGGCCACCGGCCAGCTGATGGTGCTCCTGGCCACCGCCTCGCCGGCGGCGCTGGAGGGCGGCGAGGCGCGCTGGCGGGAGGCGCTGGAGCGGCTGGGCGGGCGGCTGGCGGCGGTCGAGGGGTTCGCTTCCTTGCAGTGGGTGGAGGACGAGGAGCCGGGCGACGCGCTCCACTTCCCCCGCCCGCCGGAGGTGATCCGGGGCGGCGCCAGGGTGGAGGAACGCCTCCTGGGCCTCTCCTTCCGCCTCGGGCCGGAGAGCTTCTTCCAGGTGAACAGCGCGCAGGCGGAACGGCTGGTGGAGACGGCGCTGGAGCTGGCCGAGCCCGTGGCGGGGGAACGAGCCCTCGACCTCTACGCCGGCTTGGGCACCTTCACGCTCCCCCTTGCGCGGGCGGTGGGTCCCGGGGGAGAGGCGGTGGGGGTGGAGGCCGTGGAGCCGACGGCGGAGGCCGGCCGGACCAACGCCGCAGCCAACGGCCTGGGCAACGCCCGCTGGGTCGCCGCCAAGGTCCGCGCCTTCCTCGCCGGGCTGAGCGGGGAGCGGCCGTGGGCGCAGGTTCTGGGTGCGGCGCCGCTCCCGGAGGGGTGGCGGCCCAGCCTGGTCCTCCTCGACCCGCCCCGCTCGGGCGCGGGCAGGAGGGTGATGGAGCGGATCGCCGCCCTGCGCCCGCGGCGGGTCGTCTATGTCTCCTGCAATCCCGAGGCGTTGGCAGAGGACCTGGAGACCATGCTGCCGCTGGGTTGGACGCTGATGGCGGCGCAGCCGCTGGACCTCTTCCCCCAGACCCTGCACGTGGAGACGGTGGCGCTGCTCCGTCCCGCGTGAGCCCCGGCAGGCCGGCCGGAGGGCCGGAGTGGCCGCAGCAGGATACCGGAAGGCGTCCATGAAAGTTAACACCGGTGATCGAATGCCTCAGGTGACGCCCGAGGGCCTCCAGCAGATCCAGGAGGAGCTCCGCCGTCTGAAGACCGTCGGTCGGCGCGAGGTGGCGGACGCGCTCCGCGCCGCGCGCCAGCTCGGGGACCTCGTCAACAACGAGGACTACCAGCAGGCGCTGGCCGAGCACCACCGCCTGGAGCGGAGGATCGCGGAGCTGGAGTCCTTCCTTCAGAACGCGGAGGTGGTCACCGCCCAGCCCGAGGGGGCCGTGGGACTGGGCTCCCGGATCGAGGTGCGCGACCTGTCCACGGGGGAGCTTCTCCGTTTCCGCGTGGTGGGGGCTTCCGAGGGCGGTCCCGTGGAGGAACTGATCTCGGCGGACTCGCCGGTGGGACGGGCGCTGATCGGGTGCCGCCCCGGCGAGGTGGCCGAAGCGCGCCTTCCCGACGGGGAGATCGTTCGTTTCGAGATCGTCCGCATCGACGGCGACAAGGCCGGCGAAGGATCCGCCTAGCGGGTTCAGCGCTGCCTCGGCCGGCGTCTTCCTCGCCTGCCCCGTCTCTCCGTGTCCCGCCCGCCTCGGAAGCCGGTTTTCCCTTTGCACAGATTCCGCCTGGTCAAGCACCGATCCTCGGTTCCTCGCCGCCGGCTCGATCCGGTCCCCGGCGGATCCACGGCCGGCGGGCCACCTCTCCCACAAACCCCCGCGGGGTTCCTGAAGCCCGATCCCTCCGCGTCCAGATCCCGCCTGCGTCGGATTCCACCACGTCCCGTCGTGAAGGAGACTGGTTTCTGTAAAGCGATCGGCAACACTGGCGCAGTCGAATGTCGGCTTCTTGTCATCTTCCGGCAAGGGATCTTCCGGCAAGGGGGGGTCCGCTTCATGAGCAAGTTCGGCATCCAGGAGCGGCGCATCACGCGCCGGCGCTTCCTCGGAGCCGGAGCCGCCACGGTGGCCGGTCTCGCGGTGGCGGGCAGCCTGGTCCACCGGCCGCGCTCGCTGCCGGAGGCGCGGGCCGCCGCTCCCCGCACCCCGGTGGCCGAGAGGCTGGTGCCGTCGATCTGCCAGATGTGCTCCACCCACTGCGGCATCCTGATCCATGTAGCCCAGGGACAGATCACCCGCATCTCCGGCAACCCCGACGACCCGATCAGCCGAGGAAGGCTCTGCGCCCGCGGGCAGGCGGGGCTCCAGGTGGTCACCGACCCCGACCGCGTCCGCCAGCCGCTCAAACGGGACGGCTCGGGCCGGCTCCGCCCCATCTCCTGGGATCAGGCCTTCCAGGAGATCGGCCAGAAGCTCCAGGAGATCCGCGCGAAGGACGGCCCCCAGGCGCTGGTCTGGCTGACGCACCCGGAGGTCCTGGCCAGCTGGGAGCAGCGCTTCATGAACGCCTACGGCTCGCCCAACTGGACGAGCCATGCGCCCACCTGCTTCTCCAGCCGCAACGTGGGCTGGGTGGCCACCGTCGGCGCGGTCCCCTCGGGTGACTACGCCAACACCCGCTACTACGTCTCCTTCGGGCGCGGCATCAACGACGGGATCTCCAACCCCCAGGTGCAGGGACTGATGACCGCGCACCGCAACGGCGCCCACCTGGTGGCCCTCGATCCGCGCCTGAGCGACTTCGCCGCGGTGGCGGACGAGTGGCTGCCCGTGCGGCCCGGCACCGATCTGGCCGTGGCCCTGGCCATGATCCACGTGCTGATCGCGGAACACCTGTACAGTCCCGACGCGGTGGCCCAGAGCGTCGGCTTCGACCAGCTGGCCCAGGCGGTGCAGCCCTACACGCCCGAGTGGGCCGCCGAGCGGTCGGGCATCGACGCCGCCACCATCGCCCGCATCGCCCGCGGGCTGGCTGCCGCGGCGCCGGCCGCCTTCGTCGACCCCGGCTGGCACGGTCCCCAGGGCGGCATGTACTGGAACGGCGTCGCCCTCACCCGGGCCACGGCCTGCCTCAACGCCCTCCTGGGCAACCTGGGGAAGAAGGGCGGGCTGAAGCTGCCGGGTCCCTCCCCCCTGCCCGACGAGAAGTCGCTCCCATTGCTCCAGCCGGCGCCCCAGCCGCCGAAGCTCCCCCGCTTCGACGGCGCCGGCGGACCGGAGTGGCCGTTGGCCAAAGGGATGGGACGGGCCCACGTCCTGCCCGAGGTGATCGAGAGCGGGAAGCCCTACCCCGTGCGGGCGGTGATCGTCTACCACACCAATCCGGTCCGCGCCTATCCTCATGGCGCGCGGGTGATCGAGGCCTTCCGCAGGCTCGATCTGGTGGTGGTGATCGACCACCAGATGAGCGACACCGCCTGGACCACCGCCGACTATGTCCTTCCCGAGTCCACCTACCTGGAGCGGCTGGGCCCGGTCCAGGTCTCCGGGACCAAGCTGGTCCTCCCCCAGCCGGCGATCCGGCCGCTCTACGACACGCTGGGCGAGGACGAGATCATCCGCCGGCTGGCGGAGGCCACCGGTCTGGGCGGCTACTTCTCCTACACGCTCGACCAGTACAACCGGGCGATGCTGGCCCCGCTGGGCCTCCAACCCGCCGATCTGGCGGAGCGCGAGGTGACGCTCCCGCTGCCGCCCTCGCCACCCCAGCCGCTCGCGCTCAAGACGCCCTCGGGCAAGATCGAGCTCGCCTCCTCCGCGATGGAGAAGGCAGGAGGCCCGGCCGTGCCGGTCTGGGAGCCGCCCCTGGTGGAGCCCGACGGCAAGACCAACTTCCGCCTCATCACCGGCCACGTGCCCATGCACACCCACACCTCGACCGAGAACCTGGCCTACCTGCACGCGCTGATGCCGGAGAACCAGCTCTGGATCCACCCCAGCCGGGCTCGCGCGCTGGGTATCCGGGAGGGCGACCTGGTGGAGGTCCGCTCCGAGGTCGGCCGGGAGCGGCTTCGCGCCCACGTGACCGAGGGAATCGTGCCGGAGGCGGTCTGGATGGCGCACGGCTTCGGCTGCATCTCACCGGCCCAGCGCCTGGCCTACGGCAAGGGCGCCTCCGACGCGGCGCTGGCGCCGATCCGCTCGGCGCCCTACTCCGGGGCCTGCGCGACGGCGGAGACGCTGGTCACCGTGCGAAAGGTGGTGTGAGCCGTGGCCCGCTACGGCATGCTCATCGACCTGACCATGTGCGCCCAGTGCTCGGCCTGCACGGTGGCCTGCGAGACGCTCTACCGCCTGCCGCCGGGCGAATCGGGCGTCCACCTGCGCAGCTTCGAGACGGGCAGGTTCCCGGCCGTCCGCCGGGTGACGCTGCCGGTCCAGTGCATGCAGTGCCAGGACCCGCCCTGTGTCAAGGTCTGCCCCACCGGGGCCACCTACCAGGACCCGGAGACGGGCACCGTCCAGATGGACTACCAGCGCTGCGTGGGCTGCCGCTACTGCATGACCGCCTGCCCCTACGGCGCCCGACAGTTCGACGAGGCGCAAGGCACCGTGGCCAAGTGCATCTTCTGCACGGGCCGGGTGAAGCAGGGGCTCCAGCCCGCCTGCGTGGAGACCTGTATCGGCCACGCGCGCATCTTCGGCGACCTCGACGACCCCGGGAGCGAAGTGAGCCGGGCCATCGCCGAGCGGCACGCGCTGCCGCTCCGGCCGGACCTGGGCACCAGGCCCAGCGTCTACTACGTCTTCTGACGGGGGTGAGCCGGATGCCGGACGTGCAGGGCACCACGCAGACGATCTGGGGTTGGCCGGTGATGGTCTATCTCTTCCTGGCGGGGGCGGGCGCGGGGGCCTACCTGACCGCCTGGTGGGGCGAGCGGGGCAAGACCTCCCCGGTGCTGGTCGCCATGGGCCGCTGGCTGGCGACGCCGCTGGTGGCCGTGGGCACCGCCCTGCTGGTCTTCGACCTGGGCGCGGGGCGGATGCACCCCCTCCGCATCCTCGGGCTCTACACGCACCCGGAGTCGATCATGACCCTGGGCACGTGGATCCTGAGCATCTTCCTGATTCTCTCCGCGCTGGACGGCTACGGCTACCTGGTGGGGCTCGGACGGCCGCGCTGGCTCCCACCGCTCACCGCGATCTTCGCCGTGGGCGTCGCGCTCTACACCGGGGTGCTGCTGGGAATCATCCAGGCCATCCCCTTCTGGAACAGCGCGCTGCTGCCCGTCCTCTTCGTCGTCTCCGCCTGCTCGACCGGGATGGCGGCGACCTTCCTCGGCGGGCTCCTGGTCTCGCGGGAGGTCTGGAAGGACGTGGAGTCCTTCCAGGGACTCCACCTGGGCCTGGTGGTCACCGAGGCGGTGCTGCTCGCGCTCTTCCTCTACTTCGCGGCCAACGGGCCGGAGGCGGCGCGGCTCTCGGTCGAGCTCCTGGTCCGTGGACCTTTCGCCGCCGCCTTCTGGCTGGCGGTGGTGGGGGCGGGACTCGTCCTGCCCATTCTTTTCCAGCTGCTCACCCGCGTCGGCTCGCTCTCGCCGGTGCTGAGGCAGCCGTTCTGGCTGGCGCTGGAGTCCGTGCTGGTGCTGGTAGGCGGTTTTTACCTTCGCTTCCTGGTCGTGGCAGGGGGCGTGCCGCAGAAGCTCCTCTAGCGGTCGGCCCTCCCGCCGCTCTCTCCGGTCCGGTGGCGGCTGGGAAGACGGCGGGCGGGGTCAAGCCGGGCCGCCGGGACGAGCGCAGGCCGTGCGCCCAGGTGGCGCACGGCTTGTGCCGTCGCCCGGGGGTGGAGGCCCCCCGTGTGGAGGCGCCCCGGTCCGGCCATGCTGCGGGGAGGGAGGCGGGCGGAACGCGCAAGCCTCCCGCGACCCGCCGGCACGTCAAGGAGCGTGGACAGCGATGAAACGCCAGCAGGGTACGGATCCGACCCGGGCGGAGGCGCCTGCCGAGCCGGCACCCCCGTCCGTCGTGGACGAGCTGACCGCCTACGCACGGCTGGACGCCCCGGCACTGTTCGAGCGCCTGGGCACCTCCCCCGACCTGGGGCTGGACGAGGCCGAGGCGCGATCGAGGCTCCGGCGGTACGGGGCCAATGCGCTGCCCGAGCCGCGCGAGCGCGGCTTCGCCCGTCTCTTCCTCGACCAGCTCAGGGAGCCCCTGGTCTTGATCCTGCTCGCGGCTGCCCTCCTCTCGGCGCTCCTCCGCGAGTGGGTCGACACGGCGGTGATCGCCGTGGTCGTCCTTCTCAACGGCTTGATCGGGGCGAGCCAGGAGCAGAGCGCCGCGGCCGCCCTGGCGGCGCTGCGGCGCATGACGGCTCCCACCGCCCGCGTCTGTCGCGCCGGCCGGCTGCGCACCGTGCCCAGCAGCCAGCTCGTGCCCGGGGATCTGATCCACGTGGAGGCAGGCGACCGCGTCCCGGCCGACGCCCGGCTGATCGAGGCCACGGCCCTGCGAGTCAACGAAGCCCCGCTGACGGGCGAGTCGCTCCCGGTGGAGAAGCAGGCAGCGCCGCTGACCGGGCCGCCGCCGGAGGGCGTCGGCGACCTGGTCAACCTCCTCTTCAGCGGGACCACGCTCACCTACGGGAACGGCCGGGCCGTGGTGGTGGCCACGGGAAGCCGGACCGCCTTCGGCCGGCTTGCCGGGCTGGTCGCCCGGGAACCGGAGGAGCGGACGCCGCTCCAGCGCCGTATGGCCGAGGTGGGGCGGACGCTGGGGGCCGCCGCGGGCTTCCTGGTCGCGCTCGTCCTCGCTGCCGGCCTTCTCCGGGGGCTAGGCTGGCTGGAGATGCTCCTGACCGCTGTCAGCCTGGCCGTGGCCGCCATCCCGGAGGGGCTTCCGGCCGTGGTCACCGTCGTCCTCGCCCTGGGCGTCCGGCGCATGGCCGAGCGGAACGCCATCGTGCGCCGACTGGCGGCCGTGGAAACGCTGGGGACCGCGACGGTGATCGTCTCCGACAAGACCGGCACGCTCACCCAGAACCGGATGACCGTCCAACAGCTGCTGGTGCCCGATCCGGAAGGCCGGCCCGCGGGCGTTCACCGGCGCGAGTCCGAGCGGCTAGGCCACCCCCTCTCTCCCGGGGAGGAGGCGCTCCGTGAGCCGGTCCGCCGTCTCTTGTCCGCGGCCTGCCTGGCCAGCGACGCCCGGCTGGAGCGAGGCGAGGACGGCATGCCCGAGGTGGTGGGCGACCCCACCGAGGGGGCGCTTCTCCTGGCCGCCGCCGAGAACGGGCTCGACCCGGCCCGCCTCCTCTCCCGCTGGCCCCGCGAGGGCGCGCTCCCCTTCGACTCCGACAGGAAGCGGATGACGACGCTCCACCGCGATCCCGAAGGAGGGTGGCGCACCCTGACCAAGGGGGCACCCGACCTCCTCCTCCCGCTGTGCGACCGGATCCGGACCCCGAGCGGCCTCTTGCCCCTGGACGAACCGGAGCGGGCGCGCTGGCTGGAGGCCAACCGGAGGCTGGCCCGGCAGGCGCTGCGGGTGCTGGCCGTGGCCGAACGGGTGTGGAGCCACTCACCCGGGCCGATGGAGGCGGAGCAGGTGGAGCGCGGGCTCGTCTTCCTCGGCCTGGTCGGCATGGCCGATCCTCTCCGCCCCGAGGCCCGGGAGAGCGTCCGGCTCGCCCAGCGGGCCGGCATCCGGACGCTGCTGGTCACCGGCGACCACGCTGCCACCGCCGCCGCCATCTCCCGGCAGCTGGGCCTGCTCGAGGAGGAGCCCGCCCGCAGCGGGCGGGCCGAAACCGCCCTTTCGCGCGGGGGCACCGGCTCCGGCCTCCTCACGGGCAGGGAGGTGGAGGAGCTGGACGACGACGCCCTGGCCGAGGCGGTCGGCCGGGTCCGCGTCTACGCCCGGGTCAGCCCGGAGCACAAGCTCCGCATCGTCCGGGCGCTCCAAGCCCGGGGTGAGGTGGTGGCGGTCACGGGCGACGGCGTCAACGACGCGCCCGCGCTCCGGGGCGCCGACATCGGCTGTGCCATGGGCCGGACCGGTACCGACGTCGCCAGGGAAGCCTCCGACATGGTGCTCGTCGACGACAACTACGCCACCATCGTGGAGGCGGTCCGGCAGGGGCGCGTGATCTACGCCAACATCCGCAAGAGCATCTACTACCTGCTCTCCTGCAACGTGGGCGAGATCACGGCCATCTTCCTGGCCATCCTCTTCGGGCTCGGCTCGCCGCTCACGCCCGTCCAGATCCTGTGGCTCAACCTGGTGACCGACTCGCTCCCCGCCCTGGCCCTGGGCATGGAGCCGCCGGAGCCCGACGTGATGGACCGCCCGCCGCGGGACCCGCGCGAGAGCCTCTTCGCCGGCAGCATGGCGCCCCTCCTCCTGGTCCAGGGGGTGGGCCTCGGGCTCCTGGCCCTGGGTGTCTTCGCCTGGGGCCACGCCACCGGCTCCGTGGAGCGGGCGGAGTCGCTCGCCTTCGCCACCCTGGCCTTCGGCCAGCTGGTCCAGTCCTTCAACGCCCGCTCCATCGAGCAGAGTCTCTTCCGCCTGGCACCCCTGGCCAACCGCAGTCTCCTGGGCGCGGTCGGCCTCTCGGCCCTCCTGGGGCTGGCTATCCTTCTGCAGCCGTGGCTGCGCTGGCTCTTCGGCACGGCCGCGCTCTCCCCCGGCGATTGGGCCGTCGTCCTCCTCGCCCTCGTGCTGGTGCTCCTCCTCGGCGAGGGAGGCAAGGCCGTCCTCCGCGCGGTCCGCGCCCTCCGGGGCGGAGCCGGCTGACCGCCTCCTCCCCCGCTTCTCCTCCCCCCGCTTCCCCCGCGGAGCCGCCCGCGAGGATGGTAGGCTAGGTCGGAGTCGCCGCCCGCCCGGCGGGCGGCTGGAGGTGAACGGAAAAGGTGCAACCGACCAACCGGGTGATCCATGTCGCTCCCGAGGTGGAACAGGCGCTCCGGCGGGGCGACCCCGTGGTGGCCCTGGAATCGACGCTGGTCGCCCACGGCCTGCCGCGGCCGCAGAATCTGGAGGTGGCACGGGAGCTGGAGGCCATCGTCCGGGAGGAAGGCGCGGTCCCCGCCACCATCGGCGTGGTGGAGGGCGTGGCCACCGTCGGGCTGGAGCCGGAGGAACTGGACCGGATCGCCCGCCCCGAGGTTCCCAAGCTGGGCGTCCGCGACCTGGCAGCCGCCATCGCCCTGGGCACCGACGGTGCCACCACCGTCGCCAGCACCGCCTGGCTGGCGGCCAAGGCGGGGATCCGGCTCTTCGCCACCGGCGGGCTGGGCGGCGTCCACCGGGACGCCCGCGAGAGCTGGGACGAGTCGAACGATCTCGTCACGCTCGCCGAGACGCCCGTGGCCGTGGTCTCCTCCGGGGTCAAGTCCATTCTGGACGTCGCCGCCACGCTGGAGCGGCTGGAGACGCTGGGTGTCCTGGTGGTAGGCTGGCGGACGCGTCGCTTCCCCGGCTTCTATCTCACCGACAGCGGCCAGAGCCTGGACTGGAGCGTGGAGAGCGAGGACCAGGCGGCGGCGCTCCTGGCCGCCCACTTCGAGCTGGCCCGCGAGTCGGGCATCGTCATCGCCAACCCGATCCCGCCCGAGCAGCAGCTGGACCCGCTCCTCCACGACCGGGTGCTGGCCGAGGCGCTGAAGGAGCTGGAGGAGCGGGGCATCCGCGGAAAGGGGGTCACCCCCTTCCTCCTGGAACGCTTCCATGAGGAGACGGGCGGCGAGAGCCTGCGCGTCAACCGGGAGATCGTCCTCCGCAACGCCCGGCTGGCCGCGCGCATCGCCGTCGCCTGGGCGGGCCGCCCGCTCCGCCCGTCCCGCCCGTGAGCAGGGGGGAAGGCGGCCGGCCGACCCTTCCCGGGGCCCGGCCGCCGGGGCCGCGAAGGGTGCTCTCGGTGGGCGATCTCGTCACCGACCTCGTCGTCCGGATCCAGGCTCCCCTGGCCTGGGCAAGCGACACGCCGGCCCGCATCGAGCCCCGGCCGGGGGGGTCGGCGGCCAACACGGCCGCCTGGCTGGCGCGTTCGGGCGCAGCCCTGGAGGTCCACTTCGTCGGGCGCGCCGGCGCCGACCCCTTCGGCGACCTCCAGGAGCGCGAGCTCGCCCGCCTGGGCGTCCGGGTCCATCTCGCCCGCGACTCCCGCAGGCCCACCGGCCTGATCGTCCTCCTGGTCGATGCGGAGGGCGAGCGAAGCATGCTCACCGATCGCGGTGCCAACCTGGCGCTGGCTCCGGCCGACCTGCCCGTCGCCCTCTTCGTGCCCGGGGCCCACCTCCACCTCTCCGGGTACGTCCTGCTCGATCCGGGCCCGCGCGCCGCCGGCCGGGAGGCGATCCGCCTCGCGCTGGCAGCCGGCATGAGCGTCAGCGTGGACGCCGCCTCAGCCTCTCTCCTCGCGCGGGAAGGGGCCTCGTCCTGGTTCCGCTGGAGCGGGGGTGCCTCGCTCCTCTTCGCCAACCGCGAAGAGGCGGAGGTGCTCGGCGGCGGGCGCGGTCGCCGGCGCTCACCCGAGACGCTGGCCTTGGAGCTGGCCGACCGGTACGGCGAGGCCGTGGTCAAGCTGGGGCGGGACGGGGCGGTCTGGGCCGACCGCAGGGGCGCCCTGCGACGGGCACCGGCGCCGCGGGTGCCGGTGGTGGATACGACCGGGGCCGGGGACGCCTTCGCCGCGGGCTGGCTCGGCGCCCGCCTCACCGGCGGCTCCCCGGCGGAAGCCATGCGCGCCGCGCTCCGCCTGGCCTCAGAGGCGGTCCGGCATGTGGGAGCCCGGCCGGTCTGAGCCTCCCAGGCTCGGGCAGGCCGGGCTTCCCTCGGAAGATTCCTGCTTCGAGAAAAGCTACTGGACCTGGATCACCCCGTACATGCCCAGGTCTTTGTGCCCGGGCTGGGTGCACCAGACCTGGTAGCTCCCCTTCTGGAGGGTGACGCTGACCGTCGTGCTCTGCTTGGGCTGCAGTCCCTTGGGCTGGCTCTCGTCGACGCCCGGCCCCGTGATGGCGAAGTCGTGGACCATGGTGCCGTCGTTGGTCACGTTGAACGTCACCTTGCCCGGCTTCATCTGCATGGAGCCGCCCTTGGAGAGCGTCGTGCCGTCGATGGTGATGCTGTACTCCTTGAGCGAGACCTGTGCGGTGGTCCCTCCGCCCGCTCCAGCCGAGCCTCCGCCGCCGCAGGCGCTGGCCACCAGCGCAACCGCGACCAGAACGAGAACGGCGGCCAGGAGCGACCGCCCACCGCGCCTCCAAGCTGCATGCGCCAAAGCCCGAACCTCCCTGACAGACCGGCATCAAAGGGACGGCTCCCCGGCGGCAGCCCTCCCTGGCGAAAGAAGTGTGCAGCCGGAGCAGCCTTCTCGACTATAGCCAATTTGGGCTATTGGCGCTATGCAAACTAGAGCGCCGGGTGCTGGATCACCTCCGCCACCTGTCCCCGGTAGACGCAGGGTCCGTCGCCCTGGGCCGCGCAGCCGGACCGTTCGAGGCGGGTGGCCAGGAGCCGCTCGTACATCGCATGGTCGTGGACGCAGGCCTCGGGGTACTCCACCGCCACCTTGGCGATGGGACAGTTGAACTGGAGGAAGTCGAAGCGCTCCCCCTCCACCCGGAGCTCGCCCCGGTAACCGCCTTCCCGCTCCGCCTCGATCAGCCGTCGCAGGCGGCGCTCCCCCTGCTCGGCGCCCAGCTGGCGCACCAGCCGCTCGGTCATCTCCTGCTCCCGTTCGGCGAAGAGCCGGTCGACCAGCGACCGCCCGCCGACCCGCTCCGCCGCCCGCAGGATCTCGATGGCGAAGGCGTCGTACGCCTGGCCGAAGGCCTCCTGCCCGTCCGCCGTCAGAAAGTAGACGTGCGCGGGGCGCCCGGTGCTGCCGCGGCGCCTCGCCACCCGGACCAGGCCATCCCGCTCCAGGACCGCCAGATGCTGGCGGACCGCCATGGGGGTGATGCCCAGCTGCCGTCCCACCTCCGCCACCGTCGCTCCGGGATGCTGCTGGAGCAGGCAGAGGATCTCCTCGCGTGTGGACCGCGACCGCTCCGTCCCGGCCACCTCCCGTCTCTGTTGGCGCGCTCGCTCCGCCTCCGAGATTATCGACGATAAGAACGCTTTTCCATCACCCTTCTGTGCGACGTCCGCCCTGCGCAGAGCGCCCCGGGGGTCCCGCGGCCCGGCCCACGCCGGCGGCACCCGGCGACGGAAGGGGCGCGGCCTCGCATGCGGAACCTTCTACCGGCGACGCCCGGGCGTGCAGACCTCCTGGGGGAAAGGAGCGCCAGCTGTGAAGAGCCCGCTGCGCCTGGAAGACTACTACCGTTTTCGGAACGTCTCGGAACTCGCCCTCTCGCCCGACGGCCGGCGAGTCGCCTTCGTCGTCCGCTACGCCCGCCGGAAATCGGATGATCACCAGCAGAACCTCTGGCTCGCCCTGACCGATGGCTCCGAGCCGGCCCACCGCCTGACCCGGGGGGCGACCCGCGACGGCTCGCCCGCCTGGTCGCCCGACGGCCGCTACCTCGCCTTCCTCTCCAGCCGTGCCGACGAGGTGGAGATGGCCGAGGGCGTCGCAGCGGAGCCGGATATCCCGGAGCCTTCCCGGCCGGCGCCGGGGGCGGCCGACGGACCGGCCGGCAAGAAGGAGGCCGAGCCCAGACCGCAGATCTGGCTCCTGGACCTCTTCCTGGGCGGGGAGCCGCGCCAGCTCACCCGCGCCGAGGAGGGCGTGCGCGAATTCGCCTGGTCGCCCGACGGCACGCGGATCGTCTTCGCCGCCCGCGACCCCACCGAGGAGCAGCGCCGGTACCTCAAGGCGCTCCGGGAGGAGCACGGCCCCGTCGTCATCGACCGGGTGCAGCACAAGCTCGACGGGGAGGGCTTCCTGGACGACGTCCGGACGCATCTCTTCCTCGTGGAGGTGGGCAGCCGGCAGGTCCGCCGCCTCACCACAGGCCCCTGCGACGAGCGGCAGCCGGTCTTCACGCCGGACGGCCGCTGGGTGGTCTTCGTCTCCAACCGGACGGGCGACCCCGACAACAACCGCCGCAGCGACCTCTGGATGGTGGCGGCGGAGGGCGGGGAGGCGCGCCGCCTGACGCTGGGCGACGTGGACGCCGGCTCGCCGCGCGTCTCGCCCGACGGCCGCTGGGTGGCCTTCCTCTCCCCGCTGGAGCCGGAGAACGCCTACAAGCTCACCCACCTGCTGGCGGTGCCGGTGGCGGAGGCGCGCCCGGTGGAAGATCTGGCCACCTTCGTGGGGAAGGGCTGGCGAAGCATCGGCGGCGTCATCCCCGACCTCCCCGCCGAGTCGCTGGAGGGCCCCGGCGCCCTGCCGGAGGCGGAGCGGGTCCGCAACGCCCGCCGCTACCCGGAGCCGCTGGAGCGGACGCCGGCACGGCTCCTGACCGCCGGTCTCGACCGCCCGGTGGTGGCGCCGCCCGTCTGGCTCGACGCCGACCGGCTGCTGGCCGTGGTGGGCGACCGGGGCCAGGGCAGGCTGGGGCGTTTCTCGCTCTCCCAGGCCCCCGAGCTGGCCACGGCCCCGGCCGCGGAGGAGGCCCACCCCGACCCCGGCGCCGGGAAGGCCCCGGCCCAGGAGGGGGAACCGCCCGCCGCCGAGTTGCTCCTCCCCTACCGGCGCGACCAGAGCCTCTTGGAGGTGGCCGCGGCCGCCGGCCGCCTGGTGCTCCTCGTGGACGGCCCCGGCAGCGGCCGCCAGCTTCTGGCGGGCGCGGTCGGTGCGGCGACGGAGGCGGAGGCGGAGGGCGAGTGGCGTCCCCTCTTCCGGGCGCACGAGGAGCTCCTGCGGGAGCGAGCCGCAGGCCGCATGGAGCGGCTCCTCTTCTCCGACGGGGACGGCTGGGAGGTGGAGGGGCTGGTGACGCTTCCTCCCGGGTGGGAGCCGGAGCAGGGGCCGCGACCGCTGCTGGTGATGATCCACGGCGGGCCGATGGCCTACGACCAGCCCGGCTTCCGCTTCGACGTCCAGTGTTCTGCGGGGTGTGCCCGCCGAGCTGGTGATCTGGCCGGGCGAGCACCACGCCGTCTCGCGTCCTCGCCGCGCCATCGACCGGCTCCGGCGGGCCGCCCTCTGGCTGGAGCGTTGGGGCGGCCAGCGCGTCCCGGAGGAGGACCGGCGGCCGCCCGAGACCGAGCCGGGCCGGGCGGCGGCTGCGGGAAGCGGTTCGGAGAGCGGGGAGTGAGGGCGCGGGTGCGGACGCCTGCCATCGTGATCCTGGAGGAGGCGGGGATCCCCTACGAGCTCCGCGCCTTCGACCAGACGGAGAAGACGGCCGAGGAAGCGGCCGCCAAGGTAGGCTGGCCGCTGGAGCGGACCTTCAAGACGCTCCTGGCCCGCGGCGGCGAGACCGGCGCCCGTCCGGAGGGCTACTTCCTCGCCTGCATCCCGGGCGACGCCCGCCTCTCGCTGAAGAAGGCGGCGCGCCTGGCCGGCTTCAAGCGCGCCGAGATGGCGCCGGAGCCGGATCTCCGCCGGCTGACCGGCTACCTGCGAGGAGCCTGCTCGCCCCTCGGTTCGAAGCGGCCCCTGCCGCTCTTCCTCGACGAGCGGGCGCTCCGCCACGAGCGGATCATGGTGAGCGCCGGCGCGCGGGGACTCCAGATGCTGGTCGACCCTCGCGACCTGGTCCGCCTCGTGCGGGCGACGGTAGCCGACCTGACGGAGTGAGCCCCCGGCCGCCGGCCCCGCCCTCCGTGCGGGCGCCCCCGGGCGCCCCGGGCTGGAAGGAAGCGGTCCGCATCAGGAGGTGACCTCCCCCATGGGGGATCGTCCGGAGAACCGGCTGCTCGTCCGCCGGCCCGTCCCCGGCACGGCCAGCCGGCTGGTGCTGGTGCGCGGCGACATCACCCGCGAGCGCGTCGACGCCATCGTCAACGCCGCCAACCCGGGCCTCCTCGGCGGGGGAGGCGTCGACGGCGCCATCCACCGTGCCGCCGGTCCGGAACTGGAGGAGGACTGCCGCCGCCTGCACGACGCCGGCGGCTGCCCGCCGGGCCAGGCCGTCCTCACCCGTGCCGGCGGCCGCCTGGGGTCGCGTCACGTGATCCACGCGGTAGGACCCGTCTGGCAGGGCGGCGGCCGGGGCGAGGCGGAGACGCTTCGCAGCGCCTATCGGCAGTCGCTCGCCCGGGCACGGGAGGCGGGCGACCGCAGCGTCGCCTTCCCCTCCATCAGCACCGGCGCCTACGGCTATCCCGTGGCGGAGGCGGCCCGGGTGGCGCTGCGGACGGTGGTGGAGGAGCTGCAAGAGGCGGCCGCCCGTGGTGACACGGGGGTGGAGGAGGTCCGCTTCGTCCTCTTCCGCGACACCGACGCGGCCCTCTACCGGCAGGCGCTGGACGAGCTCCTGCCAGGAGCCGCGGCGGAGCCCCCGGAAGCCGGCGGGCCCGCGCCCGGGAAGGAAGGTGCCTGAGCCGTGCGCGTCACGCTGGACGCCGTCCGTCCCGACGACCTGCCGCTCTTCGCCCGCTGGTTCGGCGACCCCGGCCTGCTGTCGACTCGGAGCGGGCCGTCGGGACCATCACCCTCCGCCTGCGCGAGCCCAGGAACCGCTCGGCCGAATACGAGCCATCGCCGACCCCGAGGCGCGCGGCCAGGGGTACGGGACGGAGGCGACCCGGCTCATCCTCCGCCTCGGCTTCGACGAGCTCCACCTGCACCGCATCGAGCTCCGGGTCTGCGCCTTCAACCAGCGGGCCTACCGGATGTGCCCGCGCGCCGGCTTCGGCGAGGAAGGCCGCCTCCGCCAGGCGATCCTCCGCGACGGCGCCTACCACGACGTGGTGCTGATGGCCATCCTCGAGGAGGAGTGGCGCGCCCGGTCCCGCGAGGAGCTCCCGGGCTGGATCCCGCCCTCGGCGCTCTGACCCCTCCCTCAGGAAGCGCTGCCTGACGCGGCCTCCTCCCCCTCCCCCGAGGCCTTCCACCACCGCCGCAGGATGGCCAGCACCTCGGGGTAGGAGCCGGCGGTGGCCTCCGGCTCGATCCGGCCCACGTACGGGTCGTTCCAGGAATTGGGCACCAGGGTGAGCCAGATCGACCGCATGCCGGTCCGACGCGCCCCCTCCACGTCCGCCTGCAGGAGGTCACCCACCATGGCCACCTCCCCGGGCTCGAGCCGCCAGCGGTCGAGGACGTGCCGGAAGATGGCCGGGGACGGCTTGCGCCGGCCGAAGCCGGCGGAGGTGACCACCGGGTCCAGGTAGGGGGCGAAGCCGAACCGCTCCACCTCCTGGAGGACGAACCGGTGGCGCGAGGCGTTGGAGATCAGGCCGACGCGGAGGCCCATGGCCCGGAGCGCACGCAGGAGCTCCACCGCCCCGGGGAGCGCGCGCCAGCTGGAAAGCTCCGGGGCGAGGAAGAGATCGAGCGCCCGCACCGGGTCGAAGCCGGACTCCCGCGCCCACCCTTCCTCGAGCAACCCCGCCTCGGCGGCCGCCCGGCGCAGGACCTCCTCCGCGGGCACCTCCGGCTGGTCGTGATCATACCGCTCCAGGACCGCCCGCCAGTTCCGCTCGAAGGCGGCCGCCAGCGACCGGGCCGCCGCCCCGCCGAGCCGCTCCGCCGCATACTCCTCCAGCGCCTCCAGCCCGGGCGCCAGGAAGTCCTCCCAGTAGCCGTCGCCGTGCATGAGCGTGCCGCCCAGGTCGAAGATGACGCCCCGCAAAGGCAGGGCCGGATCCGGCGCGACGATCTCCCCCGCCACGCTCTCTCCTCCTCCGCGCTTGTCCGATCATGAACCTCGCCAGGGGGCGCGCTTCCAGCTCGTCGCCCGCTGCTCCTGGTCTTCGCCTTCGCCTCGCCCGGTGCGCTTCCTGCCCGCGCAGCCGCGGCCGAACCCGCGGGACCCGGCACCAGCGTGGAGGAGGCCCGGGTGGTCGCCTCCACCGCCGCCGGCATCCGGCTCGAGCCGCCCGACGGCAGCCCGCGCACGCTCTCGGCGCTGGCGACGCCGGCCGACCTGCTCGAGGCGGAGCGCATCGGACCCGAGCTCTCGCCGCTCTGGATCCCCGGCGGCTCGCAGGTGCGGCTCGTCCTCTGGCGGGGAGCGCCGGTGGCGCTTCTCCGGCAGCGGGCACCTGCGGAGGCCGGCGGCAGCGGCTCCTGACCCGTTCCCTCCGGTAGCCGGCGCGCCGGTGGGGGGCGGTCCGGCGGGCCGCCCCCCGCCGTTTCCGGCCGCGCCGGGCCGGCTATCGTCCTTCCCGGCCCGTGGTGGCGGTGCCGGGCGCGGCCACGCCACCTCCCACCGGCTGTTCGCCCTGCCTCGGCGCCGGCCCCGCCGCCGGGCGCTCCCCGGGCCGCTCCTCGACGGCGTAGCGCGCAGGGTCGCCCCCGGGCGTGAGGAGCGCCAGCGCCAGGCCGGCCACGCCCAGCGCCGCGATCCCCCAGTAGGTCACGTGCAGGCTTGAGCCCAGGGCCCCCTGGAGCAGCTCCCGGTAGGTCGCGGGCAGATGGGGACGCTGGGTCGGGTCGAGGAGCGCGTTGATGTCGGAGACGGGGTTGCTCCCTCGCGGGAGGCGGCCCGCCAGGGCGAGCGGCGAGAGGACCGCCAGGAGCCGGGCGTCCAGGAGGAGGCTGAGGGCGGAGACCCCCACGGTGGAGCCCAGGTTGCGGACGAACTGGTTGAGCGCGGTGACCACACCCCGCCGGCCCCACGGCACCGAGCTCTGGATGCCGATCAGGAGGGCGGTGGAGCTGAAGCCGAGGCCGAGGCCCATCAGCACCATGACGCCGACGGTGAAGGGGAGCGGGGTCCCGGGGCCGAGCGAGAGCGCCAGGAAGCTGGCCGCCAGGTCGAGGGCCATGCCCAGCACCACCATCCGGCGGTAGCCGGTGCGCAGCACCAGCCGCCCGCAGAGGATGGAGCCCAGCGGCCAGCCCACCGACATGGGCGCCACCACCGAGCCGGCGGTGGAGGCGGTGCCCAGCTGGACCCCCTGGACGAACATGGGCACGAAGGTGGTCATCCCGGTCATGGCCGCCCCGGAGAGAAGGCCGACCAGGCTGGCCACCAGGACAATCCGGTTGGCGAAGAGGTCGAAGGGAAGCATGGGTTCGGCCGCCCGCCGCTCCGCCCAGAGGAAGGCGGCTCCCCCGGCGGCGAAGGCTGCGAGCAGCGGCAGCACCTGCCCCGAGGCGAGCGGCGCGCCCTGGGCGAGCAGCGTCAGCGCCAGGAGGAGAGCCACCACGGAGATGCTGAGCGTCACCGGCCCCGCCACGTCGATGGGCGGCCGGCGGTGCTCCTGGACGGGTTCCACCAGGTAGCGGGCGACGAGGAGCACGGCCGCCAGCCCCAGCGGCAGGTTGATGTAGAAGATCCAGCGCCAGCTGAGCGCGTCGACGATGAAGCCGCCCACCGCCGGCCCGATGATGGCGGAGACCCCCCAGACGCTGGAGAAGAGGCCCTGCATCCGCGCCCGCTCTTCCAGCGTGAAGATGTCGCCGATGATGGTGGCGGTGATGGGCTGGACGCCGCCGGCGCCGATCCCCTGCAGCGCCCGGTAGGCGATCAGCTGCTCCATGGAGTGCGCCTGGCCGGAGAGGGCGGAGCCGGCCAGGAAGAGGAGCGTCGCCACGACGAAGACCCGCTTCCTGCCGTACAGGTCGGCGAGCTTGCCGTAGATGGGGACGGTCGTGGCCGAGGTGAGCAGATAGGCGGAGATCAGCCAGGAGAAGAGCTGCATCCCGCCCAGGTTGCCGACGATGGTGGGGATGGCGGTGTTGACGACGCTCATGTCCATCGCCGTCAGGAAGGTGGCCACCATCACCGCCACCGTCACGGCGGCGCGGCCCTCACCCCGCTCGCCGCCCGGGAGACGCGTGGACGCCAGGATCACCCCCGACGCGCTGGCAGCCCCGGCGTCACGGGCGCACAGGGCCGCCGTACTTTCGTAAGCCGCGGGTTGATTATCCTGCAACCGCCGGGCCGCGGCTACGGGTCGCGCCCGGCCCCGGGAGCCCGCACCGCCTCCGCCGCCCGCAGGAGCGCCGCCGCCAGCCGGCGAATGGAGCGCCATCCGGGAGAGGAGGCGTCCCCGTGAGCCCGAGCGGAAGCGCGTCGCGGAACTGGGACCTGGAGGCACTGAAAGGCGAGATCGACCGGGCCGTCGACCGGCTGGCGGGCCCCCTGGAGGAGGTGGCCCGCGCCATCCACGGCTTCGCCGAAACCGCCTTCCGGGAGGAGCGGTCGGCCGCCTTCCTGGCCGACCGCCTGGAAGCGGCCGGCTTCCAGGTGACCCGCGGCATCGCCGGCATGCCCACCGCCTTCCGCGCCGACTGGCAACCGGCGGGGCCCGAGGCGCGGCCGGCCGTCGCCCTTCTCTGCGAGTACGACGCGCTCCCCGGTCTGGGCCACGCCTGCGGCCACAACCTGATCGCCGCGGCCGGCTTCGCGGCGGCGCTGGCGCTCCGCCAGGTGCTGGAACCGCTGGGCGACCGCTTCCGCGGCCGGCTCTCCGTCTTCGGCACCCCCGCCGAGGAGGAGGGGGGCGGCAAGATCATCCTGGTCGAGCAGGAAGCCTTTCGGGGCTACGACGCCGCCATGATGTTCCACCCGGCCACCCAGAACGTGGTCGGCAGCGACGCCCTGGCCTGCGTGGACGTCCGCTACCGCTTCCACGGCCGCGCCGCCCACGCCGCCGCGGCGCCCCAGCAGGGGATCAACGCGCTGGATGCGGTCCTCCTCTTCTACGACGCGGTCAACGCCCTGCGCCAGCAGACCTCGCCGACGGCCCGCCTCCACGGCGTCATCACCCGGGGCGGCGACGCGCCCAACGTCATCCCGGACCTGGCCGAGACCACCTGGATCATCCGCGAGCGGGACGTGGAGTCGCTCCTCCCGCTGCTCCAGCGCGTTCACGCCTGCGCCCGGGGTGCCGCCGAGGCCACCGGATGCCGGCTCGAGCTGGAGCAGGGTCGCATCTACGCCGAGCGCGTGCCCAACTCCGTCCTGGAAGAGCTCTTCGCCCGCAACGCCTCCCGTCGCGGCGTCCGCCTGGAGGAGCCGAACCCCCACGGGACGGGCTCCTCCGACATCGGCAACGTCAGCCGCGTCCTGCCCGCGCTCCATCCCTACCTGGCCATCGCGCCGGTCGACCAGCCCAACCACTCCCGGGCCTTCGCCCAGGCGGCGCTCTCGCGCCGGGGGCTGGAGACGGCGCGGACCGCCGCCGCTCTCCTGGCGGCGACGGCGCTCGACCTCCTCTTGCAGCCGGAGCTGGTCGAGCAGGCGTGGAAGGAGTTCCGCGCCCGTCGGGCCTAGCGACCCCCCACGCCGCGGGCGCTGCCGGCTGCCTAGCGGCCGGCGGCGTCCGCCTCCTCCAGCCAGCCCTCCTCGCGCAGGCGTGCCCGCAGGCGCGCCTCCTCGGCGCTGCCCAGGGGGCGGATCGGCCTCGGCGGGCGGCCCAGGTCGAGCCCGCGCCAGCGGAGGGCCGCGTAGTGCGGAGAGATGGCCGGACCTTCGCCGAGAATGGCGCGCAGGCGGTCGAGGCGCCGCTGCGCCTCCACCGCCTCCACCGGGCTTCCCTGGTGCCAGGCGCGTTCCACCGCCCGGAGCGCCTCCGGGAAGACGTTGGCCACGCCGGAGACGGCGCCGGTGGCGCCCAGCGTCAGGGCTGCCAGCAGGTGGCTCTCGGTCCCGACGAAGACCGCCAGCGGGCGGCCCACCTCCGCCGCCGCGGAGAGCGTCGCCTGCACGTGGGCGAAGTCCCGGCTGGAGTCCTTCACGCCGGCCAGGTTGGGCAGCTCCGCCGCCAGCCGGCGCAGGAGCGCCGGGGTCACCTCGTTGCGCGCGTGGGTGGGGATCGTGTAGAGGTAGACGGGCAGGTCGCCGGCCGCCTCGCTGACGGCCAGGAAGTGGTCGCGCAGCGCTTCCTCGTCGTACGGGTAGTAGTAGGGTGTCACCGCCGCCACGGCGGCCGCCCCCGCCCGGCGGGCTGCCCGGGCCAGCCGGACCGCCTCCTCCGTGGTGGCGGCGCCCACATGGGCCACCACGGGGATCTGGCCGGCCGCCTCCACCACCGCCGCCACCGCCCGCTCGCGCTCCTCGGCCTTGAGCAGCGGGAAGAGCCCGTTGCTCCCCAGCGCGAAGAGGCCGTCCGCACCGCGCCCCACCAGGAAATCGACGTACTCCCGGAGTAGCCGCGTCTCGACGCGCCCTTCCTCGTCGAAGGGCGTCAGCATCGCCGGCAGCAGCTCCGCCTTCCCCGCTGCGCTCATCCCCCGCCTCCCTCCTCCACCTCGTCCAGCGCCAGGCGCAGCCGCCGCGCGCCCTCCTCCAGCTGCTCCGGCGGCACGTACGAGAAGCAGAGCCGCGCCCGGTCCGCCCCGCCGCCGTCGAAGAAGAAGGCCTGACCGGGCACCAGGTCGACGCCCCGGCGCCGTGCCGCCCCGAGCCAGGCCGCGGCGTCGACCCCCGGCGGCAAGGTCACCCAGTGGAAGAAGCCTCCCCGCGGGCGCTCCCAGGAGAGCCGCCCGCCGAGCTCCCGCTCCAGCGCCGCCTCCAGGACGTCCCGCCGCCGGGCGTAGTGCCGGCGGAGCTCCTCCACGTGGCGCTCGAAGAGACGGCCGCCCTCCGCGCCGGCCGCCTCCAGGTAACCGGCCAGCGCCGCCAGCGCCAGGGGGGAGCCCTCCCCGCCCGGCTGCACGCGCACGTAGGCGTCGCGCAGGTGGCGCGGGGGGATGCACCAGCCCAGCCGCAGTCCGGGCGCCACCAGTTTGGAGGCGGTTCCCAGCAGGAAGACCCGCTCGGGAGCCAGGGCCTTCAGCGGCGGAGGGGCGGGCTCGTCGAACCAGAGCTCGGCGTAGGCGTCGTCCTCGACCAGGTAGAAGTCGTACCGCTCCGCCAGCTCCACCAGCCGCTTCCTCCGCTCCGGCGGCAGGAGCGCGCCCGTCGGGTTCTGGAAGCTGGGCACCACGTAGAGGAACTTGGGTCGCTCGCCGGGGGCCGCCTCCCGCAACGCCGCCTCCAGCGCCTCGACATCCAGCCCCGCCCGGTCGGCCGGGATGCCGCGGAGGTGCGCCTCGTGCAGCCCGAAGACGCGGATCGCCCCGTAGTAGGAAGGCCGCTCGGTCCAGACCGGATCGCCCGGGTCGAGGAAGAGGCGCGCGACCGCGTCGAAGCCCTGGGTGCTCCCCCCCGTCAGGAAGAGCTCCCCCTCGTCCAGCTCCAGCCCCCGCGACACCAGGTGCTCCGCCACCGCCCGGCGCACCCGGGCGGGTCCGCTCCCGCCGCCGTACTGCAGGATCCGGCCGGCCTCCTCCGCCAGCGCGGCGCGGAGGGCTTCCTCCAGCTCCCGGGCCGGAAAGGTGGTCGGATCCGGGTAGCCCCACCCCAGGCTGATCCAGCCGCCCTCCGCCCCCTCGCCGCCCGGGAGGGCGGCGCCCGGGAGCTCGTGCGCCAGGGCGCGGCGTGCCAGCCGCGCCCTCCCGCCGCCGATCGCCTGCGCCTCCGTGCTCACCCCGCCCCACCTCCCCTTCGGCCTCCCTGCGGGCCGCCGGCGCCCGCGCCGGGCGGGGCCGGCACCACGCAGACCTCCTCCGCCGTCGCCTGCGTCAACGTGACCACCTGTTCCCCCCGCCGGACCACCACGCCCTGGTAGGGATCGGCCGCCAGCAGCTCCAGCTCGGCCCCCGGCACGATGCCCAGCGCGCCGAGGTACTCCAGGAGCGGCCGGATCTCCTCCGCCCGCTCCCGCACCCGCTCCACCCGCAGGCGCCGGCCGGTGGGCGCCAGGCTGAGCGGCTCTCCCGTGCTCCGCGAACGGGGCGCGTTCCCGGGAATGGGGTTCCCGTGCGGGCAGGTCAGGGGATGGCCCAGGTGGCGGTCCAGCGCCTCCTCCACCACGGGCGAGATGGCGTGCTCCAGGGCCCCCGCCTCCTCGTCCGCGGTCGCCCAATCCAGTCCCAGCCGGTCGGTCAGCCAGCGCTCCACGAGGCGGTGGCGCCGGACCACCCGCTCCGCCTCCCGCCGCCCCTCCTCGGTCAGCTCGATGCGGTGGTCGGCGCCCACCCGCAGGTAGCCCTCGCGCTCCAGCCGGTGGAGGGTCTCGCTCACCGCCGGCGCCGAGAGACCGAGGAAGTCGGCCACCCGCGCCGCGATCACCTGGGTGCCCTCGTCCTCCAGGATGTAGATGGCCTTCAGGTACTCCTCGGAGCCGCTGGTCACGCCCGTCTCCTCCGTTCCCGCCCCCGCGACCGGCCCGGGCCCAGGCACCATTTCCGCGCCCGGATCGGCCGCTCCTTCCTCCTTCCGCCCTCCGCCCGCCTCCGCCCGTCTTCGGCCCGGGTGAGACGGAGAGGCGGCGGGTCCGCCTCGTCTCGGCCCCGCCGCCCCTCTTCGCCCGCCTCGCCGCCCGGTCAGTCGACCGGGATGCGATGCCCGTCGTCGGCCGGCTCCGCCTTCGGAATCCGGATCTCCAGCAACCCGTTCCGGAAGCTGGCACGCGCCTTGTCCGGCACCACCTCGACCTCGAGGGGGATCACGCGGTGGAAGCTCCCCTTCCTCCGCTCCCTCCGGTAGAACTGCCCCTCCTCGACGGTGGTCTCCTCTTCGCTGCTGCCGCGGACGACGACCCGGTCCTCGTAGACCCGGACGTCCAGGTTCTTGGCGTCGACCCCCGGCAGCTCCACCGTCACCACCAGCTCGCCGCCCTGCTCGTAGACGTCGGTCCGCGGCCCCCAGAGCCGCGTCCAGGTGAGCGCCGGTTCCTCGAAGAACCGCATCAGCTCGTCCCGCATCCGCTCGAGATCGTCGAAGGTGCTCCACATCCTGCGTGCCCGCCAGCGCCGAGGAAGCGGACGATCTTCGAACATCGCCGACCCCTTCCTTCCTCTCCGTCGTGGGGGCGAACCCGCCTTCCGCGGGCGCCCCGCAGCGCTCGCCGGCCAAGAGCCTCTCCGGACTCGCCCCCTTTGATGTACGTCCCGGCCTCTCCGAGGTCAAGGCGATGGGGAGCCATCGGGCCGGTGCGGTAACCTCCGTCTGGGGGGGAGGGGCCGAACCATGTTCCGCTTCCTGCGCCGGCACCCGCGCGAGGAGACGTTCCGCTGCATTCTCTGCCAGGAAGCGGTCCCCGTCGCGCCGCTGCCGCCCGGCACCGGCCGGGGCGAGCGCGAGGCGCGCTGCCCCGGTTGCGGCGCGCTCTATCGCCAGCGCTACGGCTGGGACCGTCAGGGCTTCTGGGCCGGCCCCTGGAAGCTCGCCCGCGAGTGAGCCGCCGGGGCGGGCGGCTCCTCCAGCGCCGAGCCGCTCCCCACCTGCCGAGCCTCCGCCGGCCAGGCCCGGTAGGCGCGCTCGTACGGATGGGCCGGCCGCGCCCTCGCGCCCAGCCGGATGGCCGCGTCCTGCGGCCAGCTCGGGTGGCGGAGAAGCTCGCGCCCCAGGACGACCAGGTCGGCCCAGCCGTTGGCCACCACGGCCTCGGCGAACTCGGGCTCCGTGATCCGCCCCACGGCCGCCGTCGGCATCCCCACCTCCGCCCGGACGCGCCTGGCCGCCTCCAGCTGGTAGCCCGGGTACTCCTCCGGCCGGACGGGCACCGCCCCGCCCGAGGAGCAGTCGACCAGGTCGGCTCCGGCCTCCCGGAGCGCCCGGGCGATGCGGACGGTGGCGGGGACGTCGAGGCCGCCCGGTGCGTAGTCGCGGGCCGAGAGACGGACCGCCAGCGGGAAGTCCCGGCCCAGCTCCTGCCGCACGGCGCGGACCACCTCCACCGGGAAACGGAGCCTCCCCTCCTCCGAACCGCCGTACTCGTCGTCGCGGCGGTTGACCAGCGGCGAGAGAAACTCGTGGAGCAGGTACCCGTGGGCGGCGTGGATCTCCACCCAGTCGAAGCCGGCCCGGCGCGCCCGCCGCGCCGCCTCGACGAAGTGCGCCACCACCTCCTCGATGGTGGCCCGGTCCATGGCTTCCGGAACGGGATCGCCCGGCCGGAAGGGTTCGGCCGTCGGGCCGATGATCCGCTCGCCCCGGGCCTGCCCCTTGCGGCCGGCGTGCGCCAGCTGGATGCCGGCCGGCACCCCCTGGGCGTGGAGGAAGTCCACGATCCGCCGAAGCGGTCCGACCTGCCCGTCGTTCCAGAGGCCCAGGTCGCGCCCGGTGATCCGGCCGCGGGCCTCCACCGCCGTCGCCTCCAGGACGATCAGCCCCGGTCCGTAGACGGCGCGGCCGCCGTAGTGGACCAGGTGCCAGTCGCGGGCGAGCCCGTCCTCGGCGGCCATGTACTGGCACATGGGCGACATGACGATGCGGTTCTCCAGCTCGATCCCGCGCAGGCGGAAGGACCCGAAGAGCGCGGTCACGACCGGGTCGCCTCCCCGCCCCCGGTCTCGTCGAGCAGGAGCCGGCGGAGGACCGGCAAGGCCGGCGAGCCGTGGGCCAGGAAGGCGTCGTGGAAGGCGAGGAGGTCGGCGGTCTGGCCGTGAGCCTCCTGCTGGCGCCGCCACTCTTCGCGGAGACGGAGGATCTCCAGCTTCCCCAGGGTGTAGGCCAGGTACATGGCGTCGGTGGTGCCGCGCAGCGCCTCGCGGCGCGCCGGGACGGGCTCCATGTAGCACTCGCGCCGGAAGAGATCGACCGCTTCCTCGAAACGCATGCCGCCGGCATGGAGCCCGATGGCCACCAGGAAGCGGCCGGCCCGCTCCAGCGCCTCCGTCGCCTGGCTGAGGCGGAGGTGCGGATCGCCCTCCCCCAGCCCCTCGTCCAGCATCATCTCCTCGGTGTAGTGGGCCCACCCCTCGATGAAGGTGGTGGCGCCGAAGACCTTCCGGACCCGGCTCGAGGAGGCCGGGAGGTGGAGGAACTGGACGTAGTGGCCCGGGAAGACCTCGTGGACCGCGATCACCTCGCTGGTGTACCGGTTGAGCGCGCCCAGGTGCTGCTCCTTCTGCTCCGTGCTCCAGGCCGGGTCGGGCAGCGTCACCTGGAAGAAGGCCTCCTTCGACTCCTCTTCGAAGGGGCCGGGCGGGTCGATGGAGGCGAGGGTGGTGGCGCGCAGGAAGGGCGGCGTCTCCACCACCGCCGGGTCGACGGGGCTGGGGATGGAGACGATCCGGTGCTCCTCGCAGAAGCGCCGGAGCCCGGCCAGGAGGCTCCGCGTGGTTCCCAGCACCTCCTCGGCCGCGGGATGCTGGCGGGCCTGCTCGTGCAGCACCTCGAGGGGATCGCGGCCGGGGGCGATCCGGCCCGCGGCCTCGCGGAACATGGCCTGGAGGCGGCGCAGCTCCTCCCGGCCGAGGCGCTCCAGCTCGTCCAGCGGGATCTCGAGGCCTTCCTCCCAGCGGAGCTTGGCGCGGAAGAGCTCCTCGCCCAGGGCGAAGCTCCCGCGGGCGCGGGGCAGCTGCTCCTCCAGCCAGGCGTGGTAGCGGTGGAACGCCTCCACCGCGCGCCGGTTGGCTTCCTCGAAGCGGCGGCGGAGGGCGGGATCACCCACCTCGCCGAAGGCGGCGGGAAGCTCGTCGGCCAGGAAGGCGGCCGTCCCCGGCAGCTGCTCGAGGGCGATGCGGACGCGGACCTCCGGCGGGTTCTCCAGCTGACGCCGGACCGCCTCGAAGAGCGAAGGCATCGCTTCCTCACGGCCGATCAGCGCGCGCAGGCGGCTCTCCGGGCTGCCGAAGCTGCGCCGGGCCAGGCCCAGCACGGACCAGGCGGCCAGCTGGACCGGGAAGGAAGGGTCGTGGGCCCAGGGACGCTCCACCTCCAGCTGGAGGCGGAGGCTCTCCAGCGCCATGCGGAGCGTCTCCCAGTCGGCCCGCTCCTCGCGGTCGAGCTCGGCGACCGGCAACGCCTCCAGCTGGTCCAGGAGCTCGTGGGTCCGCCGCGCCGCGCTCTCCAGCGCCGGCGGGTCGAACTCCCCCAAGCGGTCGTCGCGGTCGTGGATGCCCAGGTCGGTGGCCATGGGCGGCACCAGGTCGAGCTGGTGGTCGATGATGCGCGCCGAGAGGCTCTCCAGCCTCCGGCGCGCTTCCTCTCTTCTGGCGTCCGTGATCCCATCCTCCCCTCCGTTCCGGCCGGCGGCCGGCGAAGCGGGCGGCCGGCCGCCGGTCGGATGGAGGGGTTCCCGGCCGCCGGCTCCCTTCCCTTCCGGGGCGGCCGCGGCCTTGCTCTGGCAGTGCGGCTCCGGCCTCCGGGCCCCCTGGCCCGCGGCTCCCGGCAAAGCGCGGGGCGACGATCCCCGATCGTCGCCCCGCCACCGTCCTCACACTCCGCTTCGCGCGACGAGCGGCAAACCGCTCAGGCCCCCGGGCCACCCGGGCGGAAGCCGCCCTGCGGCCAGCCGTACCCGGTTCCACCCCCCGCGGGCAGCGGCTCGCCCGGCCGCACGTCGGGGCGGTTCCAGCCGGGGCCCGGACCGAGCTGTCCCCAGTTGCCCCCGTCCGCCATGGTGCCGGCCGGCGCCCCGGCGAAGCGCCCGGGCCGGTTGGCCCAGACGCTGCCCAGGTCGCTTCGCATCCGATCGAGGGCGTTGCGGAACCAGCCGATCGTCTGCGGGTCGGCGTTGCGCGGGTTGTACCAGTTGTGCCGGTTCATGTAGTTGAAGACGTGCTCGGCGGCCCGGATCGTGTCGTCCGCCGACCGTTGCAGCTCGTTGCGCACGCCGCCCGGCATCATCTCCAGCGTTGCCCGGACCAGCATCTCGGCCATCCGCTTCTCGGTCATCAGGACATCACCGGCGATGTCCTTGTCGCCGACGGGAAGAGCTTGCATCGTCTCCGTCTCACCCCCGTGTCCCTGCATCCGCTTCCTTACATCATCGTGGAGACCGCGTCGGCCAGCAGGTCGAGATGGTGTCTGTGCATGCTGGCCAGGTCCTCGCAGACGCGCTTCAGCTCCGTGTCGCCGGCCAGTTCGCTGTAGGCGAGGTACTTCTTGGCCGCCTCCTGCTCGGCCTTGGCGCACTCCTCGAGCCACCAGCTCTCCGTGTACGTGATTGCCAAGCAGCTCCCCCCTCGCCGGAGCGGGCCCTCGAAGAGCCACCCATCGGCTCCGCTTCCGGAAATCGTGACCGCTTCCAGTCTTCCCGGGGGACGGGCGCCTATGCGCCTTCCCGCAGCGGCTTCGGCGCCGCGCGGCGGGCGGGGATTCTCGGGGAGGTTCCTGCCGGATGGGGAAAGAAAAGCCCGCGGCGCACGCCGCGGGAGACAGCTGGTGCCGGGAGGGGGCCTCGAACCCCCACGCCCTCACGGGCAAGCGATTTTAAGTCGCCCCTGTCTGCCTCTTCCAGCACCCCGGCAGACGGCTCTCGCCCTCAGTGGCCGCGACCGCCACGCTTGCCCTCGGCCCGCCGGCGGGCGTCGCGTTGGCGCTCCTCGCTCTCCTTCATGAACCGGGCCAGCTTCTCCTCGAAGCTTTGCGGACCGCGCCTGTTGCCGCGGGACCGCCCGCCCTTCGGCTTGGGTTTCCAACCTTCCTGCGCTTGCCGGATGGAGAGGCCGATGCGCTTCGCCACCGGGTCGACGGACAGCACCTTCACCCGTACATGGTCCTCTTTCTTGACAAAATCCTCGATGTTCTCCACGTACTCGTCGGAGACTTCGGAGATGTGGACCAGTCCGGTCTCCCCGGTCGGCAATTGGACAAAGGCGCCGAAGTTGGTGACACCCGTGACGACGCCCTCCACCACGCTGCCGACTTCCAACGCCATGCGGTCGGCTCTCCTCCTCCGGCTCTCGTTTGCATTGATTCTAGCTCAGCACCGGCAGGGGGTCAAAATGCCCGCCGTCCGGCTCAACGGGAGAGCAGCGCGCCCAGGGCTGCCCCCAGGGAAGAGGCGGCCCCCGGCAGCTGGCGGCTCGCCCCGGGGCCGGAAGCGGGGACCGCCGGAGTCGGCTCCCCGTCCAGGCGGTAGACGGTCTCGCCGGGGCGGACCAGGCCGAACTCGCTGCGCGCCCTCTGCTCCATGTAGGCCAGGCTCCCCCGCCTGGCCACCTCGGCTTCCAGGGCGCGATTGCCGGCCGCCTCCGCCTGGACCATCTGCTCCGCCGCCGCCAGCTGCCGCTGGATTTCGAGCAGCCGGACGCCGGCCGTACCCAGGTGGAAGAGAAGCGCTCCGCCGGCCAGAAGGGCGACCAGCCTGCCCGGGCGGGTGAGGCGCAGTTTCGGCCCTCTCTCCGGCTGCGGCGACGGTCGAGGCCGGGGACGCTGGAGCGGCCGCGCCGAAGCCGCAGCCCTCGCGCTCGCTGTCGCCCAGCCGGCCTCCTGCGCCTCGGGGAATCCGGTCGCACGCTCGCTGGCTGGACTCATGGCGTCTCACCGTCTCCTTCCTCCGTCGTCATTCGTCGCCGCCCGCCTCGTCCGCGGCGCTCAGGCCCAGCGGGTCGCCCTCCAGGACGATGACGACCTGATACCCCTTGCTCCGTGCGCGGTTGAGCAGGGTCGAGACGGTGGCGGAAGCCAGCGAGAGGGCCGTCGCGATCTCGTCGGTCGACCGGCCCATCTCCTTCAGCGCCACCACCTGTCGCTCCCGGAAGCTGAGGCGTTCCACGCCCCGGATCTCGACCCGCACAAGCCTGCCCCCGTCCGAGGTTGTTCACAGCTGTGGAAAAGACTGTGTACAAATTCAGTACAACCTGTGTACACGCTGGGGATGTTCGCGAGGCGGCTCGCGATCCCTGCCGGCAGGGAGAAGCTCGTCTTCTCCCGTTTCGTGCCAGCGGCGGGCGGCGCTCCGTACCTCGGGTGGAGGCGAAGGCGGGGACGGCCGGCCGGGGGGAGGGCGGCTTCGCCTCCTAGCGGCGCCGGCGGCGAAGGCGGCGCCAGAGGCGCCGCAGGCGCCGTCCCGGCGGACGCCGGCCCCGGGCGCAGCGGAGCCGGCGGGCGGTCGCGCGGAGGAGATGGCCCAGCGCTCGCCGCAGCGGCAGCAGGGCGTGCCGGCCGAGCCATCGGAGCAGACGGCTCGAAGCCCGGCCCAGGGCGCGGCGCAAAGCCAGGAGGGCGCCCAGGATCACCGGGCTGGCCAGCGAGAAGTAGAGGGCGATGCCGGTGGCCGCACCGAGCAGCGGGTAGAGGCGGAACTCCAGCCAGTTGCCGAGGGTCATGGCGACGGCCAGGAGCAGACCCGCCACCAGCCAGAAGAGGAGGTCGAGCAGATCGCTCCTCCAGGAGCGCCGGCCCCCGGGGCCGCGCAGGGCGCGGAAGAGGTCGTAGAGCAGGCCGACGGCGTTCCCGGCCAGGACGGTCAGGAGGAAGACGTAGATCTGCCCGCCCAGGAGGTCGGGAGAGGCAGGAACCGGCACGGTCGTCTCAGCGCGTCATGCGCGCCAGGAGGCCCCGCCCGCGCTGCCTGAGCGCCCTCGACTCGCGGTACTCCAGGGCGGAGATCTCGCCCTCGATGGCGAACTCGCTGGCGTCCAGATCCAGCTGGCGGATGTGCAGGTTGCTCCCCCGGATTTGGAGGAGGCCCAGCGGCGTGGCCAGCAGCGCCTGGTTCTCGTCGAAGTTCTCGACGTTCTCGACGCCGACGACGCGCAGGCTGCTCCGGTCGACGAGGTGGAGCTCGTGCCGGCCCTGTTCCGTCTTCTCCATGCCCGCACCCCCGTCCGCCCCTTCGTCGCTGCATCCTATGTCACGCGGACGGGGCCGTATCACGCCCCGGGTCGGAGGCGGGGTCCGCCGGGGGCGGGGCCGAGGGGGATGGCACCATCTGATAGGAAGGCTCCGGGGATCCCGGACGCGGCTCGGCCTCCAGGACGGTCAGTTCCAGCTCCCTGCCCCCCAGCAGCAGGCGGAGACGATCGCCCGCCCTCACCTCGCTGGCCGGCTTGGCCAGGCGCCCGTTGAGCCAGACGCGACCGGCCTGGCAGAGCTGGCTGGCGACGGCCCGCCGCTTGACCAGGCGGCTCGCCTTCAACCACTTGTCCACGCGCACCTCCACTCGCCCCCTGGAAGGACGAAGCGGGCGGGCTCAAGCGGCCCGCCCGCGATTCTGTCGACCGCCTCGAGCGCGGGACCTCAGCGCTTGGTCACCATCTCGCGGAGCGTCTTGCCGGCCTTGAAGGTGGGCACCGCGTTCCCGGGGATCTGGATGGTCTCGCCGGTGCGCGGGTTGCGGCCGACGCGGGACTTCCGCTGGCGAACCTCGAAGGTGCCGAAACCGACCAGAGAGACCCGATCACCGTCGGCCAGGGCTTCCTGGATCCCGTCGATGACGGCGTTGATCACGCGCTCCGAGTCTTTCTTCGTCAGGCCGGTCTTGTCGGCGACCGCTGCCACCAGGTCGTTCTTGTTCAAGGTCGAATCGCTCCCCCGTGAGAGTTTTCGGAAGCGGTATTCGCGTCCGCCTCCCATATTCCTCCCAAATCCGTCAGTCGCAAGCCTCGTGTTTGCTTCTCTCCGCCCCCGCCCCGCCCGGATCGGTCAGCGCCTTCGCCTGTTGCCAGAGTTTCTCCCACTCCTGGGCGTCGAAATCCGCCATGGAAGAGGACGCCAGGCGCTCCATGGTCTGAAAGCGGCGGACGAACTTGCGGTTGGCACGGGCCAGCGCCAGCTCCGCATCCACCCCATACCATCGGCACAGGTTGACCGCGGTGAAGAGGAAGTCGCCGGCCTCCTCCTCGCGCGCGGCCGGATCCGGGGCCTGCTTCCACTCCTCCGCTTCTTCCCGGAGCTTCCTCCAGACGCTCTCCGCCGACTCCCAGTCGAAGCCGGCGGCGGCGGCCCGCTCGCCGATCTCCTGCGCCGCCGCCAGGGAGGGCTGCTCGAAGGGGGGACGTCCCAGCACCGAGCCGGCGCCTTCCTCGCCGGACCCCGCCTTGATCCGCTCCCAGTTCCGTTCCACCTCCTCCGCCGTCTGGAGCGATGCGTCACCGAAGACGTGGGGGTGGCGCCGGATCAGCTTGGCGGTGAAGTGGTGGAGCAGGTCGTCCAGCGTGAACTCGCCTGCTTCCTCGGCGATGGCGGCGTGAAGCAGCACCTGCAGCAGGAGGTCGGCCAGCTCGTCCTTGACCGCCTCGGGCCGCCCCTCATCCACGGCGGCGACCAGCTCGTACGCCTCCTCCACCGCGTAACGGCGGAGCGAGCGGTGATCCTGCCGGCGGTCCCACGGGCAGCCGTCCGGCCGGCGGAGGCGCTCCACGGTGCGGACCGCCTCCAGGAACGCTCGGGCGACCGCCTCTTCGCGGTCTTCCATGCGACGCCTCCCCCGAAACCCGGTCCTTCGGGCGGGATCCGCGGAAGCGGCCGGAGCCGGGGCATGGATCGCCCCGGCTCCGCCTCCCTGCAGCTCCCTCATTGTTCCATCTGCTTGCCGAGCACGCTGGCCGCCGCACTGACCAGCTTCTGCTCCGTCTCTCCCATGCTCGCCCCAGGCTCGCGTGAGCAGAGGACCACCGCACCGACCGGGTCGCCCAGGCTGACGATGGGGGCGACGGCATAGGCGGTGATGTGCCCGTTCACCTCGTCGTCGGGCGGGAGCAGCGTCTCCTCACCCCCCTGGCCGACGACCACCTGGCGATCCGCCATGGCCTTCTCCACAGCCGGACCGACCCGCTTGTCCATGAACTCCTTCTTGGCGGTTCCCGCCACGGCGATGAAGACGTCGCGGTCGGAGACCAGAGCCACGTGCCTGGAGACCTCGTGCAGGGACTCGGCGTACTCCTTGGCGAAGTCGCTCAGCTCGCCGATGGGCGAGTACTTCTTGAGGATCACCTCGCCGTCCCGGTCGACGAAGATTTCCAGCGGATCCCCCTCGCGGATGCGGAGCGTCCGGCGGATCTCCTTGGGAATGACCACTCGGCCCAGATCGTCGATCCGCCGGACGATGCCGGTAGCCTTCATGTCTACCCCCCCTCCCGC
Organism: Bacillota bacterium; assembly: GCA_029961055.1. Taxonomy (NCBI): domain Bacteria; kingdom Bacillati; phylum Bacillota; species Bacillota bacterium. The sequence continues at coordinate 26,177 of JASBVM010000004.1, read as the reverse complement.
ACCGCCCTCCCGGATAGTGTACGGGTGCGTTTCCATGGTTTATTCGACGCCGGCCGCCGCGCGCCGCCCGGCTTCCTCCGCGCCCCACCTTCAGCGGACGCTGGCCGCGTCGGCTCCGGCCCGCCGGCTCCAGCGCCGGACCCCCTCCAAGGAAGCCACCGCCTGCAGCACCTGCTGCACCCGCCCCAGGAGCTCGTCGCCCTGCACCCCACCCAGCGGGATGCGGAAGCCGACGCTGCCTCCCGCGTCCACCCGGGCCCGGCCGACCCCCGGCACGGTCAGGCCGTGGAGCTCGCCCTTCAGCCCGCCGCTCAGGAAGCCGGCGAACTGGACGTGGAGCTCCCGCCGCTCCTGGGTCAAGGCCAGGATGCCCAACTCCGTGGCGAGTACCCGCAGGCGGGCCAGTTCGAGAAGGTTCCGGACCTCCGCCGGCGGTTCGCCGAACCGGTCGACCAGCTCCTCCGCCAGCTCGTCGACCTCGTCGGCCTGTTCCACCCGCTGCACCCGCTTATACAGTTCGATCTTCTGCCTGGGATCGCGCACGTATCCGTCGGGCACGTACGCGTCCACGGCCAGCTCGACGGTCGCGCGCGTGGCCGGCGCGGTCCGCTCCCCACGGAGCTCGCGCACCGCCTCCTCCAGCATCTGCGCATACAGCTCGAAGCCCACCGAGGCGATGAACCCGTGCTGTTCCGCTCCCAAGATATTCCCCGCCCCGCGGATCTCCAAGTCCCGCAGGGCGATGCGGAAGCCGGAGCCCAGCTCGGTGAAGTCCTTCAGCGCCTCCAGCCGCTTCTGGGCCGCCTCCGGCAGCACCCTCTGGCGCCGGTAGGTGAAGTAGGCGAAGGCGACCCGGTCGGAACGGCCGACCCGGCCGCGCATCTGGTAGAGCTGGGCCAGCCCGAAGCGGTCGGCGTCCTCCACCACCAGGGTGTTCACCCGCGGAAGGTCCAGCCCGTTCTCGATGATGGAGGTGCAGACGAGGATGTCCGCCCGCCCCTCCAGGAAGTCCATCATCACCTGCTCCAGCCGCTCATCGGAGAGCTGGCCGTGCGCCACCAGCACCCGCGCCTCCGGCACCATCCGGCGGACGCGCTCGTAGGCCTGGTCGATGGTCCGCACCCGGTTGTGGACGTAGTACACCTGCCCGTGCCGGGCCAGCTCCCTTTCCAGCGCCTCGCGCACCAGCGCCTCGTCGTATTCGACCACATAGGTCTCCACCGGGAAGCGGCCTGCAGGCGGGGTCTCGATCACGCTCATGTCGCGGATCCCTGCCAGCGACATGTGGAGCGTCCGCGGGATGGGGGTGGCGGTCAGCGTCAGCACGTCCACCGAGCTCTTCAGCTTCTTCAGGAACTCCTTGTGCTCCACGCCGAAGCGCTGCTCCTCGTCCACGATCACCAGGCCCAGGTCCTTGAAGGCCACGTCCGGCTGGACCAGCCGGTGGGTGCCGATCAGGACGTCCACCTCGCCGCGCCGCGTGGCCGTCAGGATCGCCTCCTGCTCGGCCGTGGAGCGGAAGCGGCTGAGCACCTCGACCCGGACGGGGAAGCCGGCCAGGCGCTGGCGGAACGTCACGTAGTGCTGCTGCGCCAGCACCGTGGTCGGCACCAGGACGGCCACCTGCTTCCCGTCCATCACCGCCTTGAAGGCGGCGCGCAGCGCCACCTCCGTCTTGCCGAAGCCCACGTCGCCGCAGAGCAGCCGGTCCATGGGCCTGGGCCGCTCCATGTCCCGCTTGATCTCTTCCACGGCGCGCAGCTGATCGGGCGTCTCCTCGTAGGGGAAGCTCTCCTCGAACTCCCGCTGCCACGGGGTATCGGGCGAGAAGGCGTGGCCTTCCACCGCCTGGCGCGCCGCGTAGAGCTGGAGAAGCTCGTCGGCCATCTGCCGGACCGAGCGGCGGACCCGTTCCTTGACCCGCTCCCACTCGTTCCCGCCCAGCCGGTAGAGCCTCGGCGCCCGGCCCTCCGTGCCCACGTACCTCTGGACCGAGTCGATCTGCTGGGTGGGCACGTAAAGCCGGTCGCCGCCCTCGTACTCGAGGATCATGTAGTCGCGCCGCACGCCCTGGACCTCCATGGGCTGCACGCCCAGAAAGCGCCCGATCCCGTGCTGGACGTGGACCACGTAGTCCCCGGTGCGGAGATCCTCCCAGCGGGAGAGCGTCTCACCCACCGACTCGAGGCGCGGGCGCTGGCGGCGCAGGCCGGGCTGGCGGCCGCGGAGCTCCGCCGCCGTCAGCACCACCAGGCGGAGGCCCGGCAGCTCGAAGCCGCTGCCCAGTCGCCCCTCGACCAGCCGGATCGCCCCCTCGGGCAGCTCGCACTCGCCCGAGGGCGCCTCCACCGGCTCCAGGCCCGCCTCCCGCAGCTGCTCGGCCAAGGCGTGCCGCTGCGCCTCCCCCTCCAGGACGACCAGGCAGCGCTGGCGGCGCGCCCGCCAGCGCTCCATCTCCTGGGTGACCAGCGTCATCTGCCCGCGGAAGGTCGGGATCGACCGGGAGCGGATCTCCACCGGCCGCTCCTCCGTCGCCGACGGGGCCAGGCCGGAGAGATCGGCCCCCGGCCAGTCGCGCCACAGGGCCGTCACCCGCTCCGGCGCCAGCTGGAGCTGCTCCTGCCCCGGCTCGAGCTCCCCCTTCTCGGCCAGCCGCCCGATCCGCTCCTCCCACTCGCGGCGGATCCCTTCCAGCCGATCGCGCAGCCGGCCCGGCTCCACCGCCAGGGTGACCGCCCCGCGGGGCAGGTAGGCCTCCAAGCCGACCGCCCCGTGGATCAGCGGCAGGAAGCGGGAGGGATCGCCCCCGCCGCCCAGTTCCTCGCGGGCCTCCGGGCTCAAGCGATCCCCGGCGCGCTCCACGGCCGACTCCCGCTCCTCCCGGCTGGCCTGGACCTCCCAGGCAGGGGAGAGGAGGACACGCTCCAGGTGGGCCAGGGATCTCTGGCTCTCCAGGTCGAAGACGCGGATCGAGTCGACCACATCGTCGAAGAACTCGATCCGGATCGGCTCGGCCGCCGGGGGATAGACGTCCAGGATGTCGCCCCGCACGGCCAGCTGTCCCGGACCGTCCACCCGCTCGACCCGCTCGAAGCCTGCCTCGACCAGCCGCGCCGCCAGCGACGCCGGCTCCGCCCGATCCCCGGGCTCCAGGTCGACCAGGTAGCGCCGGAAGACGGCGGGCGGTTCCAGCGCGCGGGTCAGCGCGTCCACCGGAGCCAGCACCAGTACCGGCTCCCTGCCCAGCAGGGAGCTGAGCACCTCCAGCCGCGGCGCCAGCAGGTCCCAGGAGCGAGCCTCCAGCCGGTAGAGGGTCACCTCCATGGGAGGGAGCACGAGCACCCGTTTCTCCGGCCGCCACCAGCTCAGGTCCCGAGCCAGCTGCTCGGCCTGGCGCAGGTTGGGCACCACCGCCAGCAGCGAACGCTGCTCCAGGGCGCGCGCCAGCATGGCCATGGTCATGGGCAGGCTTCCTCCGGTCACGCCCCACAACCAGGCCCTGCGGTTCTTCCGGATCACGTCCAGCAACCCGGGCGTCTCCGGCCTCGCCAGCCACTCCCGGTAGATCCGATCCCAGATGTTCAACCCCGCAGCATTCCTCCGCCTCCGCCCGCCTCTCCGCCGCCGCTCCGGTTCGCCTGGTTCATGGCCGCTTCCAGCCCCCTCTCCAGGACCAGCCGGACCACGTCGGAGGCCTTCTCCACGGCCTGCTCCAGAACGGCCTCCTCCTCCGGCGCAGGGGCTCCCAGCACGTAGGCGACCACATCCTCGCCCGCAGGCGGGTGGCCGATGCCGATCCGCAACCGTGCGAAATCCGGACTGCCCAGCGACTCGATCAGCGACTCGACTCCATGATGCCCCGCCGCCCGTCCGCCCCTGCGCAGGCGGAGCCGCCCGCAGGGCAGGTCCATGTCGTCGTGGACCACCAGAAGCCGGGCCAGGGGTACGCGCCAGCGGGCCAGGACCGCCCGCACGGCCTCGCCGCTGAGGTTCATATAGGTGAGAGGCTTGACCAGGATCGCTCCCTCAGCCGTTCCCGCAGCCGGCAGTTCGGCCCACAGGTAGCGCTCGCGACGCCTCCACCTCAGGGCATGGCGCTGGGCCAGGCGGTCGAGCGCCCGGAAGCCCAGGTTGTGCCGGGTGGTGGCGTACTCCGGCCCGGGATTGCCCAGGCCGACCACGGCCCAGCGCCCGGTCGCCTCACTCGCCACCCTCGCCGCCGGCGGCGCCCTTCTCCTCGGTCTTCCCGGCCTCGGCGCCGCTCTCCTCGGACCCCGTCTCCTCGGCCTGCGGCAGGGTGATGGAGAGGACCGGCTCCTCCGCCGGCGTGATCCGGCGGACCCCTTCGGGCAGCCGGAGCTCCCCGGCCGTCAGGGTGGTGCCGGGCTCCAGGCCGCCGACGTCGACAGCCACCTCCTCCGGCAGCGCGGAAGGAAGCGCCTCCACCTCCACCGCGCGCAGCAGGCGCTCCACGATACCGTGCCTCTTGACCAGCTCCTCCTCGCCGGTGATCACGATGGGGACCTCCGCGCGAACCGGCCGGTCGAGGGCGACCCTGTGCAGGTCGACGTGGAGCAGGCGACCGGAGACGGGATGCCGTTGGACCTCCGCCACCATGGTGGGGGCGAGGCTTCCTTCCAGTTCCAGATCGAGCAGGCCGTGCGCGCCCCCCTGCCCCATCAGCTCCTCGAACTCCCGCCGGTCGAGGGAGATGGGCTGGCTCTCCCCCTCGCCGTAGACCACCGCGGGCAACCGGCCCTGCCGGCGCTCCCGGTTGGGATGCCCGGCCTGGCGCGGCTGGGCGTGCAGCACGGGACGTTCCAATGTTCGCACCCTCCATTTCCTATTCCCGGGCTCGCGCCGGCGCGCACCGGGCGCGCCGGCCGCTTCGCGGATTCACGGAAACCAAGCTTACAGCATGCTGGGCGGGTCGTCGAACAGGGCGCTGACCGACTTGTCGCTGTGGATGCGGCGGATCGCCTCCGCCAGCAACGGGCCGGTGGGGAGGACGGTGAGGCGGCCGTCGATGCGACTCCGCTGCGGCTGGGCGATGGTGTCGGTCACCACCACCTCCTCCAGGCCGGCCTCCGCCAGATTCTTCCATGCGTCACCCGAAAAGACGGGGTGGGTGGCGCAGGCGATCACGCGCCGTGCGCCGCGGCGCTTCAGCTCAAGGCTTCCTTCCTTGACGGTGCCGGCGGTGTCGATCATGTCGTCGACGATGATGGCGTCGCGGCCGTCCACCTCCCCGATCACGTGGGTCACCTCGGCCACGTTGGGCTCGGGCCGGCGCTTGTCCAGGATCGCCAGACCCACACCCAGGCGGTCGGCCATGTCGCGGGCCCGGGGCACGCCGCCGGCGTCGGGCGAGACCACCACCGCGTTCCGGTCCAGCCCCTTCTCCCGCAGGTACTGGGCCAGCAGCGGCACACCGGAGAGGTTGTCCACCGGCACGTCGAAGAAGCCCTGGATCTGCCCGGCGTGCAGGTCGACGGTCAGCACCCGGTTGGCTCCCGCGACGGTGATCAGGTTGGCGACCAGCTTGGCCGTGATGGGCTCGCGCCCCCGCGTCTTCCGGTCCTGGCGCGCGTAGCCGTAGAAGGGGACGACCGCGGTGATGCGGCCGGCCGAGGCCCGCCGCAGCGCGTCGATCAGGATCAGCAGCTCCATCAGGTTGTCGTTGACCGGCTGGCTGGTGGGCTGAACCACGAAGACGTCGATGCCACGGACGTTCTCGCGGATGGAGACGCGGATCTCCCCGTTGGAGAAGCGACCCACCTCCACGTTCCCCAGCGGTACCTTCAGGTAGTCGCAGATCTCCTGTGCCAGGTGCGGGTTGGCGTTGCCCGAGAAGATCTTCAGCCCGCTGAAGGGGCGGTCTTCGGCTTCCTCGTGGTGGCTCACCGCTCCTCCCCCTCGGAACCGGTGCGTTCCTGCCGCCGCCGCACCCACTCGGCCTTGTTGGTCTGGCGTTCCCGCGCGATCGCCAGCGCCCAGGCCGGCACGTCCCGGTCGAGCGTCGACCCCGCCGCCACGTAGGCGCGTTCGCCGATGCTCAAGGGAGCGATCAGGTTGGCGTTGCAACCGATGAAGGCACCATCGCCGATCTCGGTCCGGTGCTTCCTCTGCCCGTCGTAGTTGACCGTCACCACGCCGGCCCCGATGTTCACCCCCGCTCCCAGGTCGGCGTCGCCGATGTAACTGTGGTGGTGGATCTTGGTCCCGGCCCCTACCCGGCTGTTCTTCACCTCGGCGAAGTTGCCCACCAGCGCGGCCTCGCCCAGCTCGACCCCCGGCCGGAGGTGGGAGAACGGGCCGACGGAGGCGCCTCTCCCGATCCGGCTCGACTCGACCACCGAGAAGAGGACACGGGCCCCCTCGCCCACCTCGCTGTCGACCAGGTAGGCGCCCGGCCCGACCCGCGCCCCCGCGGCCACGCGGGAGCGGCCCAGCAGCCAGCTCATGGGCTCGACGCGGGCATCGGCTCCGATCTCGACGTCGGGGCCGATCCACGTGCTCTCCGGGTCGACGATGGTGACGCCCTCCGCCATCCACCGCGCCACGATCCGCCGTCGCAGCCAGGCCTCCGCCTCCGCCAGCTGGCTCCGGTCGTTCACCCCCTCGAACTCCTCCCGGCGGCCGGCTCTCCATACGGCGACGCGCCCGCCGGCCTCGCGGATCTTCGGCAGCGCGTCCACCAGGTAGTACTCCCCCTGGGCGTTCCGCGGCTCCACCCGGCGAAGGGCGGCGAAGAGGGGCTCGGCCTCGAAGACGTAGAGGCCGGCGTTCACCTCCCGGATCGCCCGCGTCGCCTCGTCGGCGTCCGCCTCCTCCACGATCCGAAGGAAGTCGCCCTGGGCCGAACGGACGATCCGCCCGTACCCGTCGGGATCCGCCGGCTCCATGCTGGTCAGCGTGGCGGCGGCGCGCGCCCGGCGGTGCTCCCCGAACACCCCCTGCAGCTGTTCCGGCCCCAGCCGTGGCATGTCCCCGTACATCACCCAGAGCACCGCGTCCCGGGGGACCAGCGGCTCCACCTGGCGGAGCGCGTCGCCGGTCCCCCTCGGTTCCGGCTGGACGACGTAGGTGCAACGGTCGCCCAGGTAGCTCTGGATCGCCTCCCCCGCCGGCGGCACCACCACCAGGATCAGGTCGGCTCCGGCGCCCTCCGCCGCCCGCACCCCATACTCGAGCATCGGCAGCCCCAGCAGCGGGTGCATCACCTTGGGCAGCGCCGACCTCATCCGCTTCCCCTGTCCGGCGGCCAGGATGACCGCCACCCTTCGCTCCACCGCCGTCTCCGCCCCCGTCAGCTGGACTCGCTTGGATCATAGGGCACGCCGTCCGCCGCCGGGGCGGTGGTCCGTCCCACCACGCCCGCCAGCGCCACGATGGTGGCCACGTAGGGGAGCATCAGAACCAGGTCCTTGGGAATGCCCAGCCCCTGCAGGTTGAAGGCGATGGAACTGGCAAACCCGAAGAGCATGGAGGCTCCGAAGGCGCCCAGCGGCGTCCAGCCGCCGAAGATCATGGCGGCCAGGGCGATGTACCCCCGTCCGTTGCTCATGTTGACATTAAAGCTGTTCAGCGCCCCGATCGAGAGGTAGGCGCCCGCCAGGCCGGAGAAGAACCCGGAGAGGAGGACGCCCAGGTAGCGGATGCGGTAGACGTTGATACCGGCCGCGTCCGCCGCCTGCGGATGCTCCCCCACCGCGCGCATCCTCAGCCCGAGCCGCGTGTGGAACAGCAGGAAGTGCGAGAGCACGAGAAGGATGAAGAGGGCGTAGATCAGCACGTTCTGGCGGAAGAGCACGGGCCCCAGCCAGGGGATCGAGGCCAGGAGCGGGATGCTCACCGTGGGCAGCTGCGGGGTGTTCACGGGGGTGCCGCCGTAGCCGAAGATCGTGTTGAGCAGGTAGCCGGTCAGCCCCATGGCCAGCGTATTGATGGCCATGCCCAGGATGATCTGGTCGGCCTTGAAGCGGATGGCACCCCAGGCGAAGAGCAGCGCGAAGAGCATGGCGCTGACCACGCCCACCCCGAGGCCGAGCCAGGCGTTGTGCAGCGCCCAGGCACCCAGGACCGAGAAGAAGGCGCTGATCAGCATCAGCCCCTCCATGGCGATGTTGACCACGCCGGTCCGCTCCGAGAAGGTGCCGCCCAGCGCCGCCAGGGCGATGGGCGCGCCCCAGCTGATCGTCCCCACCCAGGTCTGCACGCCCAGGAAGTCGCCCAGGCTCACGCCGCCACCTCCTTCCTGTTCCTGCTCCTGCGCAGCAGCCAGGCGATGATGGCATCGGCGGCGATGAAGAAGATGATGATGCCCTGCACCACGTCCACCAGCTGCGAGGGGACGCCCGCCGAGAGCTGCATGTAGGAGGCGCCGGTGGAGAGCGCGCCGAAGAGGAGCGCCGCTCCCAGCGTCGCCCACGGGTCGTTCTTGGCCAGGAGGGCGACGACGATGGCGGTGAAGCCGTAGCCGGCGGTGAACGAGTCGTAGAGCCTGTGGTTGACGCCCAGCACCTCCACCGCCCCGGCCACGCCCGCGAAGGCGCCGCTCAGGCCCAGCGCCAGCACCGTCGTCGCGGCCACGTCGATCCCCGCATAGGCCGCCGCCCGCGCGTTGAAGCCGACGGCGCGCATCCGGTAGCCGAGCGTCGTCCGCTCCAGGATCAGCCAGGCGATCACGGCCGCGCCCAGCGCGATGAAGAGCCCGGCGCTCAGCTGCGTCCGCGGCACCAGAAGCGGCAGGAAGGCTGACGGCCGGATGTCCGGCGAGACCGGCGTATAGCCCGGGGCCTGCATCGGTCCGCCCTCGAGGAGGAAGTGGCTCAGCTGGATGGCCACGTAGGTCATCATCATCGTCGTGATCACTTCGTGCGCGCCCGTGTACGCCTTGAGCAGGCCCGGGATCAGCGCCGCCCAGACCGCCCCGGCCGCCGCCCCGGCGAGGAGCGCCAGGGTGACGTGGAGGACGGGAGGAAGCCCGCCTACGGCGTAGCCCACCCACGTGGTGGCGATGGACCCGGCCCAGAACTGCCCCTCCGCACCGATGTTGAAGAGCCCGGAGCGGAAGGCGATGGCCACGCCCAGGCCCGTCAGCATCAGCGGCACCGAGTGCGCCAGCGTGGTGGCGATGTTGAACGGGGTCCCGAAGGCGCCCACGAAGAGGGCGGCATAGGCGGGGAGCGGGCTGTAGCCGCTGAGCACCATCACCACGGCGCCGATGAGGAGCGAGAGCAACACTGCCAGGACGGGGATCAGCGCCGCCTGCCAGCGACGGGTCGAGCCGTTCACCGGCGGCCTCCCTCCTCGCGCTCCGGCTCGGCGGCTCGAGCCTTCCCTCCCGTCATGTAGAGGCCGACCGTCTCCCGGTCGGCTTCCTCCGAGGGGAGGACGGCCGCCAGCCGCCCGCGGTACATGACCGCCACCGTGTCGCTCAGTTGCAACACCTCGTCCAGCTCCAGCGAAACCAGGAGGATCGCCTTCCCTTCCCCGCGCAGGCGGAGGATCTGCTGGTGGACGAACTCGATGGCGCCCACGTCCAGGCCGCGCGTCGGCTGGTAGGCGATCAGGAGCTCGGGGTCCGAGCCCACCTCCCGCGCCAGGATCACCTTCTGCTGGTTGCCCCCGGAGAGAGCGCGCGCCGTCAGCCCCGGCTCCGGCGGGCGGACGTCGTAAAGCTCCAGTCGCCGCTTCGCCTCGCTCCACATCGCCCGCCGGTCGAGCCACCCGCGGTGCGCCAGCGGCGGCAGGAAGTAGCGCTTGAGCGCCAGGTTCTCCGCCAGGGTGAAGCCCATCACCAGCCCGGTCCCCACGCGGTCCTCGGGCACGTAGGCGATGCCGGCCATCGCCCGCCGCCGGGCGTCCCAGGCGGTCACTTCCTGGCCGAGGTAGCGGATCCTGCCGCCTGCCACGGGCCGCAGCCCCGCCACCGCCTCCACCAGCTCCGCCTGCCCGTTCCCCTCCACGCCCGCAATCCCGAAGACCTCGCCGGCGTGGATGGAGAAGCTGACGCCGTCCACGCCGAGCCGGCCATCCTCCCTCCGGACCGTCAGCTCTTCCACCTGCAGGACGACCGGGCCGCGCTCCACGGGCGGTCGCGCGCTGACCAGCTGGACGGCGCGGCCCACCATCAGGTGGGCCAGCTCCTGCTCGTCGGTCTCCGCCGGTCGCAAGGTGGCAACCGTACGTCCGCGGCGCATCACCGTGATCCGGTCCGCCACCCCGAGGACCTCGTCCAGCTTGTGGCTGATGAAAAGGATTGAGATGCCCTGCTGGACGAGCCCCCTCATCACCTGGAAGAGGTCGCGCGCCTCCTGGGGGGTGAGCGCCGCGGTGGGCTCGTCGAGGATGAGAATCCGGGCCTTGCGGTAGAAGGTCTTGAGGATCTCCACCCGCTGCTGCAGGCCGACCGACAGATCGCCCACCCGCGCGGCCGGATCCACCTCCATGTGATACTGCTCCGCCAGCGCCCGCACCTCGCGCTCGGCCTCGCTCCGGTCGAAGCGGAGGCCCCGCCCCGGCTCGGCGCCCAGGACCACGTTCTCGGCCACGGTGAAGACCGGTATGAGCATGAAGTGCTGGTAGACCATGCCGATGCCGGCAGCGATGGCCTCCCGCGGGCTGGCGAAGCGGACGCGCCGGCCGTCCAGCTCGATCCACCCCTCGTCCGGCTCCAGCATCCCCGAGACGATCTTCATCAGGGTGGACTTGCCGGCGCCGTTCTCGCCCAGAATCGCATGGATCTCGCCCCGCACCAGGCCGAGATCGACGCGATCGTTGGCGAGCACACCGGGAAAGCGCTTCGTGATGCCGTGCAGGTGCAGGACTTCGTCCACTCGCCATCCCACCCATGAAGCGGGGCTGCCTCCGTGGACGGCAGCCCCGCCGACCGCTGGTGCGCCGGCCGCTACTTGCCCACGGTCGCGGGCACCTGGATCTTTCCGTCGATGATCTGCTGGCGGATCTGTTCCACCTGCTGCACGATCGACTGCGGCACGGCCGCGATGGGCTTGGCGTAGCCGACACCGTCGTTCTTCAGGTCGAACCAGTGGACGCCGCTCTGGAAGGTGCCGTCCTTGACCGCCTTGATGATGTCGAAGGTGGCCACGTCGACCCGCTTCAGCGCCGAGGTGATCACGGTGTCCGGAGCCAGGTAGTTCTGGTCGGCGTCGACGCCGATGGCGTAGACCTTCTGGGCCTCCGCGGCGTTGATGACGCCGGTGCCGGTGCCCCCGGCCACGTGGAAGAGGATGTCCGCACCCTGGGCGATCTGGCTCAACGCCACCTCGCGGCCGCCCGTCGGGTCGTCGAACTTCCCCTCGTAGACCAGGTTGACCTGGATCTTCGGGTCGACCGCCTTCACCCCGGCCTGGAAGCCGGCGATGTAGGAGTCGACGGGCGGGATCTTCATCCCGCCGATGACCGCCACCTTATCCTGCCCTTTCAGGTTGGGAAGCGCATGGTTCTTCTCCGCCAGCCCCGTCAGCGCGCCGACCAGGTAGCCTGCCTGCTCGCTGCGGAACATGGCCGAGGCGACGTTGGGGATGCCGGTGATCTGGTCGTCGATGAGCAGGAACTTGGTGTTGGGGTACTGCGGAGCCACCTGCTTGACCGCATCGGTCATGAGGAAGCCGACGGCGATCACCAGGTCATAGCCTTGTTGCGCAAAGTTGGTCAGGTTGGGGACGTAGTCGGTCTGGTTGTGGGATTCGACCACCTTCCCCTGGACGCCCAGCTGCTGTATGGCGCGCTGGAGGCCCTGGTTGGCAAGGTAGTTGAAACTGTGGTCGTTGAGTCCGCCCACGTCGGTGACCAGGCCGACGCGGATCGTCTTGGTCGACGCCGTTCCATTGCCCTGAGTCTGGCCTTGCTGCGAGCCGGTTTTCGCAGCCGGAGTGCCTCCGCAGGCCGCGAGGACAAGGCTTAAAGCCAGCAGGAGCGAGACCCAACCAGGTCTTCCGCGTACCACGGCTTCCCCTCCTGAGGGCCGGGAAGGATTTCGGAGCCCGCAAGCCCGCGTCATTATACAGCCTGCCTTACGACCTGTCAGGACAGCTTTCGGGCGGTTGGGACATCGCCCGACCGCCTCACGCGGTGCCCTCGCGCAGCTCCCGGACCTCCTCCTCCGCCTGGAAGGCGGCCAGCACCGCCCCCTGAAGGCGGTCCCGCATGGCCGCCGTGATGGGGTGGGCCACGTCCAGATATTGGCCGGCCGGCGTCCGGCGGCTGGGCATGGCGATGAAGTAGCCGCGCTCCCCCTCCACGATGCGGATGTCGTGGACCACGAAGGCGTCATCGAAGGTGACGCTGGCGCTCCCGCGCACCTTGCCCTGGCCGTTGAGGCGCCGGATGCGCACCTCGGTCACTTCCACGTCGATCCCTCCTCTTGCGGGGCCTCTCCCGGTGCCGCCGGGCTCGCTCCCCGTCTGGACGAGGATTCGACATGGATCTGCCATTTCCTACCAGTTCGCTACCGTCTCAGCATCCAGACCACGAAGGCGATGGCGCCCGCCAGGACCAGGAGGCGGATCACCCAGGCGACCAGGCCCGCCAGGAAGCGGAGCGCGGCCAGGAACAGGATCGCCGCCAGAAGCAGTCCCCACCAGAGGTTCACGACCGCCTCCCCCCTTCCGCCCCCGCGGCGCCGCCCTCTCAGCCCTGCAGGTCGTAACCGGCGGCCGTCAGGCGGCTCTCCACCTCGGTCCCGTGCGCCGCGTCCCGCAGCTCCAGCGTCACCGTCACCCGGGTCCGGCCCACCGGGATGCGGGCGTCGATCCGGTCGTGGACCACGTCCAGGACGTTGGCGCCCGCCTCCGCCACCACGTGCAGGAAGCGCTCGAGCGCCCCGGGGCGGTCGTCCAGGAGCGCGCTCCAGCGCGCCACCCGCCCCTCCTCGTAGAGGCCCCGGTCGATGATGCGGGCGATCCGGTTGACGTCGATGTTGCCGCCGCTGACCACCAGCACCACCCGCCGCGCACCGGCGCGAAGCCGCTCCTGTCCCGCCAGGGCGGCCAGCGTCACCGCGCCGGCACCCTCCACCACCAGCCGTTCCCGCTCCAGGTAATGGAGGATCGCGCGGGCGATCTCCTCCTCGCCCACCAGGACGATGTCGTCCAGTAGCCGCTCCAGGATGGAGAGCGTCCGCTCGCTGGGCCGCTTGACCGCCAGCCCGTCGGCCAGGGTGGGCGCGTGACCCCGCCGGGGGGCGTCGGCCTGCTCCGGGGCCTTCCCCGTCTCGGTCGCCGCCCGGCGGCGTCGGAGCGCGTCGTAGGCGGCGGGCACGGCAGCCGACTGGACGCCGATGACGCGGATCGAGGGATTGCTCGCCTTGAGCGCGAGGGCGACGCCCGAGGCGAGGCCGCCGCCGCCGACGGGGACCAGCACCGTATCCACGTCCGGCATCTCTTCGGCGATCTCCAGTCCGACCGTGCCCTGGCCGGCGATCACCCAGGGGTCGTCGAAGGCGTGGATCAGCGTGGCGCCGCTGCTCTCGGCGACCTGGACGGCCCAGGCGAACGCCTCGTCGAAGCTCTCGCCGTAGAGGACGACACGGGCGCCGTATCGCTCGGTGGCCGAACGCTTGGTGATGGGCGCGTCGACGGGCATGACGATGGTGGCCGGGATGCCCAGCGCCGCCGCGGCAAAGGCGACGCCCTGGGCGTGGTTCCCCGCCGAGGCGGCGACCACCCCGCGGCGGCGCTCTTCCTCGCTCAGACCGAGGATGCGGGCGTAGGCGCCGCGCACCTTGAAGGAGCCGGTCCGCTGGAGGCACTCCGCCTTGAGGAAGACCTCGACCCCGTACCGCTCCGACAGGATCGGCGAGCGCAGGAGCGGCGTCCGCTCCGCCACGCCCTGCAGCCTCTCCGCCGCCTGGCGGATCAGCGCCGGCGTCGGTTCCGGCTCCACGCCGCGCTCAGGCCTCTCCATGCCGCCTCTCCCCTTCTCCGCCGGGGCCCCCTGGCGCCAGTGGGCGGACCTCGACCCGCCCGGCGCCCTCGTCCACCTGGCCCACCTCCACCAGCGCCGTGTACTCGTCCACGCGCTTCACCTCCGGTAGCCGGGTGGCGGCCAGGACGCCCACGCCGGCCACCTCGCAGTCGAACTCGTGGAGGAGCTGGCGGATGCCGAGCACCGTCCCGCCGCCGCGCAGGAAGTCGTCCACCACCAGCGCCCGCCGCGCGCCCACCAGCGCCCGGCGCGCCAGCGACATGGTCTGGATGCGCGGTCCCGAGCCGGAGAGATAGTTGACGCTGACCGAGGAGCCTTCGCTCACCCGGGAGCCGTGGCGGATCACCACCAGCGGCAGGTGGAGCGCCCGGGCGGTCATCAGCCCCAGCGGGATCCCCTTGGTCTCGATGGTGACCACCCGGTCGGCACCGGCCTCCCGGAAGCGATGGGCCAGGATCCAGCCGATCCGGTCCGCCCAGGCCGGATCGAAGATGATGTCGCTCATGTAGAGGTATCCGCCGGGCAGGATCCGCTCCGGATCGGCGAGGAGGCGGGCCAGCTCGTGCAGCCAGGCTTCCTCCAGCGCGGGCGCCAGCTCGGGGCGGAAGCGGAGGCCACCCGTGGCTCCGCTCACGGTCTCCAGCCGGCCGACGCCCAGCGAGCGGAGCGTCGCGTCGATGATGGCGGCGTCCTCGCTGAGCGAGGACTTGGCCACCCCCAGCTCCTCGCCCAGCCGCGAGAGCGAGATCAGCCGGGAGGGGTTCTCCGTGAACTGCCATGTCAGCGCCACCAGACGCCGGCTGCGCCGCGGATGATCCAACCCCCGGGCACCTTCCTCCCGGCTCAAGCCCGCGCCCTCCTGGCCAGATGCTCCTCGGCCAGCTGCCAGTCCGCGACCTTGTCGACGTCGATGCCGACCTCCGGATCCGGCGAGACCACCGCCACGCCCCGCGCCCCGCCCAGTCGCTTGGAGAAGTAGGCTTCCAGCTCCGGCAGGCTCATGGAGCGGGTGAGCAGGCGGAAGATCATGCCCGGCCCGAACAGGCCGGCCAGGCGGAGCGGGTTCTTGCGCGCATCGTAGAGGCGCTGGACGTTCTCGATCACCTGCGGCATCACCCACGGCCGCGCCAGGAAGAGGTTCCCCATGGTGACCGGCCCTTCCCGCAGGGGTACATAGGTCCGGTGCACCCCCGGATAGGCGCGCTCGCAGACCTGCCGGAGCACCACGGTCGCCGCCAGGTCGGCGTCTTCCTCCGCGGCCGCGGCCACGAAGCGGTCGACCATCGGCGCGGTGATCAGCGGGATGTCGGCCGTGGCGAAGAGGAGCCGGTCGTCGGCCTCCAGGCCTTCCAGCGAACGGAGCATGGTGCCGGCGAAGGTGGCGCCGGGCTCGCGCAGCTCGGCCTTCCCCTCCAGCAGCGGAGCCAGGCTCGACGGCCCCATGACGCGGACGCCGGTCACCCACTCGGACTGGCGGAGCGCGTCCACCACCCAGAGCACCATGGGCCTCCCCGCCACGGGCACCTCGGCCTCGAACGCCACCTCCGCCACCTCGCGCAACGGCCCCGTGTTGGGGCCGCCCGCCAAGACGATGGCATGCAACACTCGGCTCACCCTTTCGCCGGCCTGCCGGCCTGGATGCCGATCCTCGCCCCTCGTTCCCGCGATCCCTCGCGGACGACGACG
This sequence comes from Bacillota bacterium, assembly GCA_029961055.1. Taxonomy (NCBI): domain Bacteria; kingdom Bacillati; phylum Bacillota; species Bacillota bacterium. The sequence goes on along the minus strand of JASBVM010000004.1, from coordinate 10,538 downwards.
CCGCTCCGGGCGAAGCGGGTGCGGAAGATGCGCGCCCCCTCCCGGCGGGCCAGGCGTTCCAGCTCCTCGGTCTCGGAGCGGTCGACCGGCAGGGCGAAGAGCGTCGGACCGCTTCCGCTCATGCCGGCCAGGGGCGTCACCTGGCGCCAGCTCCGCAGGAGCCGGCGCAGCCCCGGCGAGCGGCGCGCCGCGGGCTCGAGGAGATCGTTATGGAGCAGACCGGCCAGCGATCGCCGGTCGCCCGGCCGGATCCGCCCCAGCCGCCGGTGCGGGTCGGGGTGGAGACAGGAGGCGTCGCCGGCCGCCAGCTCGTCCCATCCCGCATAGATCTGGCCGGTCAGCAGCGGGGGATCGGGGACGGCCAGCAGCACCTCCAGATCCCCGAGGAAGGGGAGCGGCACCACTTCCTCGCCGGTGGCGGCGACGTAGGCGCTGCCGCCCACCAGGGCGAACGGGACGTCCGAGCCCACGCGCCGCCCCACCGCCGACAGCTCCGCCCCCGTCAGGCCGAGCTCGTAGATCCGATCCGCCGCCCGAAGCAGGGCGGCGGCGTCGGCGCTGGCGCCACCGAGCCCCGCCGCCGCCGGTATCTCCTTCTCCAGCCGTATGGCCAGGGGAAGCGGTCGTCCGACCCGGGCCTCCAGCTCGCGGAGCGCCTTGCAGACCAGGTTGGAGCCGTCGGCCAGCCCTGCCTCGCTCACCCAGAGCGAGGTCTCGTCGGCCTTCTCGATCTCCAGCCGGTCCGAGAGGAGCAGCGACTGCATCACCGAGGTGATGGCGTGGACGTCGCCCACCCGGCCCACGACGTGCAAGGAGAGGTTCAGCTTGGCCCTGGCATCCAGGCGGATGGTCGACACCCTTCCTCGGCGCTCGTTCGCGGAGGCTCCGACGGCCTCCGGCCCACAGAGAGGATGGGCGTTCCGGGCGGACGGCGTCAAGCCGGGGCCGTCCCGTCCGGCCGCCCCCTTCCGGCGTCACAAAAAAAGACCGGCCACGCCTCTTCGTGACCGGTTCCATGGCTTCCACGAGATCCCTTCCGGTGCCGCGAGACTCCCTCGCGCCGCTCCGCCGGGGAGGCCTCAGAGGGTACCGGAAGGTACCAGCACCTGCTCGCCCTCGCGGTCCAGGAGGTGGAGCTCCACCTCGCAGGTCAGGATGTCCTGGTACGTGTACGAGACGTGTCGCCCTTCGCTGCCCTGTTCCAGCCGGATCACGAAGAGACTCGAGTAGGTGCTCTCCAGCGTTCCCTCGCGCTCGACGAACTTCCGGCGGCCTTTGTTGGCCCGGACCCGGACCCGTTCGCCGAGATGCGCCTCCAGAACGCGCCGGATCTGGAGCATCTCCTTCTGGCCCGCCACGCTGCCGCCCACCCCTCTCCGTCCATACGATGAAAATCTACCACGAAAGGGGCTCGGCGTCAAAGGCATGGTATTATAGGAGGCCGGCGCTTATCCGTCAACAGCCGCCAACCTCACTTCGTGTACTTGTCGGCGACGCTGGAGGCGCCAAAGGAGTCCGGCTTGATGCGGGCGCCGAATCCGCTCCCGGTGACCATGCCGACGATCTCCCGGATCAGGTCCTTGGTGTCGCCATGGGAGCCGATGTCGAGGTGGATCTCCACGTTCATGCGGGCGTGGCCGTTCTCCGAGAGCGCCTCGGCCAACCTGCCCGCCACCTGCAGGCTGAGGGAGGCCTCGTAGAGGATCCGCTGGCGCAGGCTCTCCGACCTCCGCCGTACCCGTTTCTCATAAAAATATCGCCCACCCTTTCCCCGGCGGTGGACGACGATGGCGGTCACATAGACCACATCGTGGCTGCGAAGCTGCGAGTCGCTGCCTACGATGAGGGTGTACTCCGACTCCGGATCCTCCTCGAGGAAGCGGACAATCTCCTGGAAAACCCCATCGAAGTCGAGCGCTCCCCGAGTCGGGCTGAAGAAGGTCATCTCGGTCTCCGGCGCCCTCGCCGGCCACCCCTCTTCGGGCCGCTGCGTGCCGCTTGGCATGCTTCGATTATAGCTCTCCGGCCTCCACCACCCGGGCGAGGCGCTCGAAGTCGGCCACGTCCAGCTCTTCCGCCCGCACGGCGGGGTCGAGCCCGGCTCGCCGGCAGAGCCGTTCCACCTCCGGCCGTCCCAACCCGCCTCGCGGACCCCGCCAGCCCTTCAGGCCGTTCTCCAGCGTCTTGCGCCGGTGGGCGAAAGCGACGCGGACCAGCGACTCGAAGGGCTCCCGTGGCGGTCGCGGCCGGATCGGCCAGAGGCGGATCAGCGCCGACTCCACCTCCGGTTCGGGCCAGAAGGAGGCGGGAGAGACCCGGAGCAGCCGCTCCACGCGCGCATAGCGCCGGGTCAGGAGCGTCAGCGCCCCGTAGGCCTCCGTCCCGGGAGGCGCCGTCAGCCGGTCGGCGAACTCGCGCTGCACGAGGAGGACCAGCCGCTCCCACGCCGGTTCGTCCGCCGTCACCAGGTCCCGGACCAGCGGCCCGGAGATGGCGTAGGGCAGGTTGGAGACCACCAGCGCGCGCTCCACCGGTCCGAACGTCGCCCGCCAGGCCGACCGCCAGTCCAGGCGGAGCACGTCGCCCACGAGCAGGTGAAACGCCGGCTGGCCGGCCAGGGCCTGCGACAGCCAGCCGGCCAGGCGGCGGTCCCGCTCCACCGCCAGCAACCGGCAGCCCGCCTCGAGCAGGGCGGCCGACAGCGTCCCGGTTCCCGGCCCCACCTCCAGCACCGCGTCGCCCGCGTGGAGCTCGGCGGCCTCCACCGCGGAGCGGAGGACACGCGCGTCGACCAGGAAGTTCTGCCCCAGCCGGCGGTCCGGGCGCACCCCCAGCTCGGCCAGCAGGGCCTTGAGCGCTCGCGGGGAGGTGCCCGGCAGCCGGTTCATCCTCTCACCCAGCGGGCCCGCCCCGCACCGGTCTCTCCGGCAACGGTGCGCCGTACAGCCTGGCCAGGCCGGTCCAGGCGGCACGGAGGAGCTCCGCGGCCGGCTCGCCCCGCAGCTCGGCCACCGCCGCCACGGTCCAGGCCACGTGGGCCGGCTCGTTCCGCCTTCCGCGGAGCGGATGCGGCGCGAGGTAGGGCGAGTCCGTCTCGTAAAGCAGCCGCTCCGCCGGCGCCTCGCGGATCGCCTGGCGGAGGGCGTCCGCCCGCCGGAAGGTGACCATACCGGAGACGCCGAGGAAGAGCCCCCGCCCCAGGTAGGCCTCTGCCTCGCCGGGGCCGCCCGAGAAGGAGTGGATCACCCCTCCCCGGGGCGGCAGGCCGGTCTGGTCCAGGATGGCCAGGAGATCGGCGTGCGCCTCCCGCTCGTGGAGGACCACCGGCAAATCCAGCTCCCGTGCCAGCTCCAGCTGCCTTCGGAGCGCCTCCCGCTGTACCGGTCGCGGCGACCGATCGTAATGATAGTCGAGGCCGATCTCGCCGATGGCGACGGCGCCCCGGCGTGCCAGTCCCCGCAGCCGCTCCGGCCAGTCCGGCGGGGCACCGGCCGCCTCGTGCGGGTGGACCCCCACGGCTACCTCCACCCGGACGCCCGCCGCCTCGCCGCGCCGCGCCAGCGCCCGCTGGGAGTCCTCGAGCGAGGTGCCGCTGTCGAGGATCCAGAGGAGCCCGGCCTGCCGGGCCCGCTCCAGCACCGCCTGCCGCTCGCCGGCCAACGCCGGGTCGGCGAGGTGCGCGTGGGCGTCGAAGAGCGGCCCCCTGGCCGGCGCCCCCGCCTCCAGCCGGCCGCCGGCGAACGGGTCGGCCTCCCTCCCCGCCTCGCCGCGCCTCCGGGACGGCTCAGGCACCCTACTTCACCCGTGTGCCGGGTTCTACGGGATGCTCCGGCGCCACCAGGGCGAGCTCGCCCTCGCCGCTGGCGGCCAGGATCATGCCCTGGGACTCCACGCCCCGCAACCGCGCCGGCTTCAGATTGGCGACGAAGACCACCTGCCTCCCGACCAGCTCCTCCGGGCGGTAGTGCTCGGCCACCCCCGCCACCACCTGTCGCCGCCCCAGCTCTCCCGCCGACAGGACCAGCCTGAGCAGCCGGTCGGCGCCGGGGATCCTCTCGGCCTCCTCGATCCGCGCCACCCGCAGATCCAGCTGGCGGAAGGTCTCGACGTCGACCAGCCCGGCCGCCGCGGGAGCCTCGTCCCGGGCAGCGGCGGCCAGCGTGCCCCGCTGGGGCTGGGGCGACGGAGCCGCGGCGCCGGCGCCGGCGGAGGGCGGCTCCAGGCGGGGGAAGAGCGCCGATCCGCGCCGGATGGGGGTCCCCGCCCGGAGCCCGCCCCACTCTGCCGCCGACCAGCCGCTCCGGGGCGAGCCCTCGGCTCCCAGCTGCTCCCAGATCCGCTCCGGCGCCTGGACCAGGAAGGGCGAGACCAGCACCGCCGAGACCCGCAACACTTCGGCCACGTCGTAGAGGACCGCCTCCAGCCTCGCCCGCTGCTCCGGATGCCGGGCCAACTCCCAGGGCGCCTGCTCGTCCAGGTACTTGTTCGCGCGTCGAACGGGTTCGAGCGCCGCCTGCGCCGCCTCGCGCAGGGCGAGCCGCTCCATCGCCTGGGTGTAGGCTTCCTTGGCCGCGGCGGCGGCCTTGCGCAGGACGCCGTCGCTCGCCTCCGGCGAGGGGATCCGGCCCGCCGCGTAGCGGTCGATCATGGCCGTCACCCGCGAGAGAAGGTTGCCCAGGTCGTTGGCCAGGTCGGCGTTGACCCGGTGGATGAAGGTCTCCTCGGTGAAGTCGCCGTCCTCGCCGAAGGGCGTCTCCGCGCAGAGGAACCAGCGGACCGGGTCGACGCCGTACTTGTCCAGGAGATCGGCAGGGGCGATCACGTTGCCGCTCGACTTGGAGAGCTTGGAGCCGCGGTAATTGAGGAAGCCGTGGACGAAGACCTTCCTCGGCAGCTCCAGGCCGGCCGCCATCAGCATGGCGGGCCAGATGATGGCGTGGAAGCGGCTGATGTCCTTGCCGACGAGGTGGACGTCGGCCGGCCAGTAGCGGCGGAAGCGCTCGGGATCGCTCCCGTAGCCGATCCCCGAGATGTAGCTGGCCAGCGCGTCGAACCAGACGTAGACCACCTGGGAGGGATCCCAGGGGATCGGGATGCCCCACTCCATATGGGCCCGGCTGATGCTGATGTCCTCGAGGCCGCCGCGCAGGACCGCCAGCACCTCGTTCCGCCGCGTCTCGGGCTGGACGAAGTCCGGGTGGCTCTCGATGTGCCGCAGGATCCGGTCGCGGAAGGCGGACAGCCTGAAGAAGTAGTTCTCTTCCTCGATGTACTCGGCCGGCCTGCCGTGGACGGGGCAGAGGTGCTCCGCGTCCAGGTCCTTCTCGGTGTAAAAGGCTTCGCAGCTTGGGCAGTACCAGCCGGCGTAGCGGCCCTTGTAGACGTAGCCGTTCTCGTAGATGGCGCGCGCCAGCTCCTGCACCGCCCGGACGTGCCGCTCCCCGCTGGTCTGCATGAACTCGTCCAGCTGGAGGCCGAGCCGCTCGTAGGTCTCCTGGAAAACCCGGTGCATCCGGTCGCAGTATTCTTTCGGCTCCAGTCCCTGGGCCCGCGCGCTCTTGAGGACGTTGACGCTGTGCTCGTCGTTGCCGCCCAGGAAGAAGCCGTCCTCGCCGCGCAGCCGGTGGTAGCGGACGAGGGCGTCGCCCGCCACCTTCTCGTAGGCGTGACCCAGGTGGGGGGCCGAGTTGGAGTAGTCGATGGCCACCGTCAGATAGAAGGAAGGCCTGCTGCCTTCCCGGGCTGCCGCTTCCCCTCTGCTCACGCGTTCCCCTCCTCGGCGACGCGCCGCCGGCCGGCCCCCTCCACCAGGAGGACGTGCTCCCCGCGGGGCCTGCCTTCCGTCGCCAGGTGAGCGAGCTCGTCCAGCCGGCCGCGGCGGAACTCTTCGAAAGCCTTGGTCAACTCCCGGGCCACCACCGCTCGCCGCTCGCCGCCGAAGATCTCCCGCATCTCCGCCAGCGTGCGCGCCACCCTCTCCGGCGCCTCGTACAGGATGACGGTCCTGGGCTCGGCGGCCAGCTGCTCGAGCCAGCGCCGGCGCGGCCCCACCCGCCGGGGCGGAAAGCCGGCAAAGGTGAAGGCGTCGGTGGGCAGCCCGGAGGCGCTCAGCGCCGCCACCGCCGCCATGGCGCCCGGCACCGGTGACACCCGCACCCCTCGCTCCGCGGCCAGACGGATCAGGCGATAGCCTGGGTCGGAGAGGGCGGGCGTCCCGGCGTCGCTGACCAGCGCCAGCTCCTCGCCCGCCTCCAGCCAGGCCAGCGCCTCCCCGGCCCGCTGGCGCTCGTTGTGCTCATGATAGCTTACCAGCGGCTTCCGGATCCGGTAGTGCCGGAGCAGGAGTGCCGTGTGGCGCGTGTCCTCGGCGAGGATGCGGTCGACCGCCCTCAGCACCCGGAGCGCGCGAAGGGTGATATCCTCCAGGTGGCCGATGGGCGTGGCCACGACATAAAGCGTACCGGCCAAAGGCTACCCCACTCCCGTCAGGAGCTCGCCCTTGGCGTCGGCTTCGCCGCCGCCCTGGTTGCCGCCGGTCCACTCGTACCGGAGGCAGCACTTGAGGCGGCCGCAGAGCCCCGAGAGCGACTCGGGGTTGAGCGCCAGCGCCTGGGCCTTGGCCATCCGCACCGTGACGGTGTTGAACTCCCTCAGGAAGCTGGTGCAGCAGAGGATCCGCCCGCAGGGACCGATGCCGCCCAGCAACCGCGCTGCATCCCGCGGACCGACCTGGCGCAGCTCGATCCGGGTGCGAAAGCGGGTGGCCAGCTGGCGGACCAGGTGGCGGAAGTCCACCCTCTCCGGAGCGGTGAAGGAGAAGAGGAGGTGCGACCGGTCGAGATTGTAGCGGGCATCCACCAGGTGCATGGCCAGGCCTTCCTCCTCGATCAGTTCGGCGCAGGTGGAGAAGGCCTCGTCGGCCAGCCGCCGGTTCTCCGCATCGGCCTCCAGGTCGCTCGCGGTCGCCAGGCGGACCACCCGCGGGAGCCCCTCGCCCTCCGCGGCGGGAACCCACCGGCCCCGTCGCACCACCCGGGCCAGCTCCTCCCCGCGCTCGCCGGCCACCACCACCGCCGTCTCCAGCACCGGCTCCAGCTCGCCGGCGGTCACCTCCGCCACCGGTCCGGCCAAGCGGAAACGGACACCGATCACCCGCACCCGTTCCTCGTTCAACTCCAGACACCTCCATCGGCCCGCCCGCGGCCCGAAGCCCGCATCCCGGTTGACGTTGCAGGATCGGCGTCGACGAGGAGCCGCCGCAACTCGAGGAAGAGCACGTCCAACACCAGTTCCAGCCCCACGTTGGCGCGGACCGCCTGCTGCGCCCGGGCCACGGCGCGCGCGGCGGCCAGCCGGCGGGACGGGCCCAGCACTCGCAGCCGCGCCGGCCAGCCCGCCTCCGCCCCACCCGGCGACGGCTCTCGAAAGCTGGCGGCCAGCACCTCTTCCAGGGCGCCCAGGCCCTGCTCGATCTCCTCCCGGCTCGACCCCGCCGCCTCCCGCGCCGCCTGCCAGATCTCCAGGGAGCCGGGGGAGAGGATCGCCTCCAGCCAGGCCGCCTCCGGCGAGCCTCCCGCCGGCGGCCGCCGACCGCCGTCATCCGCCCGGTCACGCGCCTCGCTTCCGGGCTCGATCCGGCGTTCGCCGCAGCGCGAGCGGACGGTCGGCAGGAGGCGGTCCGGCAGCGCGCTGGCCAGGAGCAGCAGCGCGTCGCCGGGCGGCTCCTCCAGCACCTTGAGCAGCGCATTCTGAGCGGCGGGGCTCAGCCGGTCCGCCTGGCGGAAGAGCGCCACCCGCCGCGCAGCGATCAGAGGCTGCAGGGAGAGCCAGCGGATGACCCGGTGGACCTCGTCGATGCCCACGCTGCCGGTCCGCGGCGGCTCCACCACCAGCCAGTCGGGATGTGCTCCTTCCTCCAGCCGGCGGCAGGAAGCGCAACGACCGCATCCCTCACCCCGTTCGCAGAGGGCGCGCTGCGTCTGCGCGCGGGCGGCACGCTCCGTCGCCTCCTCGGGGCCGACCAGGAGCAGCGCGTGCGGCCGCGGCCGCGCCGCCGGGGCGCCGCCACCGGAGCCGGGACCGCCGCCGCTAGAATTTCGCGAAGTGTTCGACATCGAGGACGAAGACCGTGGCGCCGCCGACCGTCACCTCGACCGGGTAGGTCATGTAGCTCTCCACCTGGCCGGCCGCGGGCGGCATGGGATTGACCATCTGCTGGCGCGACTGGCAGACCTCCCCGATCAGGTGGAGCACCTCCTCCACCTCGTCGTCTTCCACGCCGATCAGCAGGGTGGTGTTCCCTTCGCGCAGGAAGCCCCCGGTGCTCGCCAGCTTGGTCGCCGAGTGCCCGCGGTCGACCAGCGCGCTCAGGAGCCGCCCCGAGTCCTTGTCCTGTACCACGGCGATCACCAGCTTCACGCTTCCCCACCCCGCTCCCCGCGAGAACACCAGAGCCGCCAAGCGTCCTCGAGAATGATGGCGTGCAGCCGCTCCACCGGCTCCTCCGCCGCCAGCACCAGGAACCGCCCCGTCTCGGCCCGCGCCAGCCGGCGGTAGCCCTCCCGCACGCGCTGATGGTACTCCAAGCCCCGCGCCTCGATACGGTCCCGCACGGGATGCTCCGACTCGTGCCGCTCCAGCCCGACCTCCGGATCCAGGTCGAGGAGGTAGGTGCGATCGGGCTTCCTTCCCGCCGTCGCCCATCCGTTGGCACTCTCCACCAGCTCGATCGGCTCCCCCAGGCCGAAGGCCTGGTAGGCCAGGGTGGAATCGGCGAAGCGGTCCGCGACGACGCACCGCCCTGCGGCGAGCGCGGGCAGGATCCGCTCCCGCACCAGCTGTGCCCGCGCCGCCAGGTAGAGGAGCGCCTCCGCGGCCGGCACCAGCGGCGTCTCGCGCCGCTCCAGGAGGACAGCCCGCACCGCCTCGCCCAGCGCCGTCCCGCCCGGCTCCCGCACCAGCTCCACCGGAACGCCCCGGGCCGCCAGCGCGTCCGCCAGGCGAGCCGCCTGGGTCGACTTGCCGGCGCCCTCGCCGCCCTCGAAGCTCAGAAAGAGCCCTTGGATCGTTCCTTCCTCCCCGCGTAAGGTATCAGAACGGCGGCGCGCCGGCGACTCGACCTGCTCTCCCGCCCGCGCGCTCGGCGCCGGCGCCCCCCTGCCGAGGCCGGACAGACCGAAAGCAAAAGCCCGCGAACTCCGGGGAGTTCGCGGGCCCTCCATCTTGGCTCCTGGTGCAGGACTCGAACCTGCAACCCTCCGGTTAACAGCCGGATGCTCTACCAGTTGAGCTAACCAGGAACGAAGAGCGAACCGGTTCCGGCAGCGACCTACTCTCCCGGGCGGTGGCCCGCCCAGTACCATTGGCGCTGGAAGGTTTCACGGCCGTGTTCGGCATGGGAACGGGTGGGACCCTTCCGCTCTCACCACCGGAGCCGGTCCAAAGGATCGCACAGAAGAGAAGAGTTGGCGCGGGAGGCGAGCGCGTGGAGGATGCGCACGGGCCGTCCGGGAAGGACGAACGGGGTGGGTCAAGCTTTCGACCGATTCGTACCGGTCAGCTGAGCACGTTGCCGTGCGTACACCTCCGGCCGATCGACCTGGTGGTCTTCCAGGGGTCTTACTCCTCATGGAGCGGAGACCTCATCTTGGGGCCGGCTTCGCGCTTAGATGCTTTCAGCGCTTCTCCGTGCCGGACATGGCTACCCAGCGATGCCCCGGGCGGGACAACTGGGACACCAGCGGTCCGTCTCCCCCGGTCCTCTCGTACTAGGGGGAGCTCCCCTCAAGTCTCCAACGCCCGCGGTGGATAGGGACCAAACTGTCTCACGACGTTTTGAACCCAGCTCACGTACCGCTTTAATGGGCGAACAGCCCAACCCTTGGGACCGACTCCAGCCCCAGGATGCGATGAGCCGACATCGAGGTGCCAAACCTCCCCGTCGATGTGGACTCTTGGGGGAGATCAGCCTGTTATCCCCGGGGTAGCTTTTATCCGTTGAGCGACGGCCCTTCCACTCAGTGCCGCCGGATCACTAAGCCCGACTTTCGTCCCTGCTCGAGACGTCCCTCTCGCAGTCAAGCTCCCTTGTGCCTTTGCACTCGCCGCGCGATGTCCATCCGCGCTGAGGGAACCTTTGGGCGCCTCCGTTACCTTTTGGGAGGCGACCGCCCCAGTCAAACTGCCCACCTGACACTGTCCCCCGACCGGTTCACGGCCGCAGGTTAGAAGATCAATCCGCCAAGGGTGGTATCCCAACGCCGGCTCCCCCCGGGCTGGCGCCCGGAGTTCTCCGCCTCCCACCTATCCTGTACATGACCGACCCATCTCCCATATCAGGCTGCAGTCAAGCTCCACGGGGTCTTTCCGTCTAGCCGCGGGTACCCTGCATCTTCACAGGGACTACAATTTCACCGGGTCTCTCGTTGAGACAGCGCCCAAGTCGTTACGCCTTTCGTGCGGGTCGGAACTTACCCGACAAGGAATTTCGCTACCTTAGGACCGTTATAGTTACGGCCGCCGTTTACTGGGGCTTCGGT
>JASBVM010000003.1 GCA_029961055.1 Bacillota bacterium | reverse complement strand
GGGCTCGAACCCACGACACCCTGATTAAGAGTCAGGTGCTCTCCCAGCTGAGCTACGGGCCTGCGCAACCTGGTAGCGGCGGGTGGATTTGAACCACCGACGCAGCGGGTATGAACCGCTTGCTCTGCCACTGAGCTACGCCGCCGGAGACCAGGAGCCATTATAGTCGCCCGGACGCCATGCCACAAGCAGCGGCCGGGCGCCGCCGCGACAGGCGCCGGGATCGCGCGGTCAGTCCTCCAGGGTGGAGACGTCGCCGGGCTCGAGGCCGAGCTCCTGCGCCTTCAGGAGCCTGCGCATGATCTTGCCGCTCCGCGTCTTGGGCAGCCGATCGACGATCTGCACCGATGCCGGTGCGGCGATGGGTCCCAGGACGTCGCGCACGTGAGCGATCAGGGCGGCGGGCAGCGATTCCGAAGGCTCGACGCCCGCCCGCAGGATGACAAAGGCCTTGATCGCCTCGCCCTTGACCGGATCGGGTACGCCCACGACGGCCGCCTCGGCCACGGCGGGGTGGCTGACCAGCGCGTTCTCCACGTCCGCCGTGCCGATCCGGTGGCCGGCGGGGTTGAGCACGTCGTCCGAGCGGCCGAGGAACATGAAGTAGCCTTCTTCGTCGCGCTGCGCCAGGTCGCCGCTGGCGTAGACGCCGGGGATGGCCTGC
>JASBVM010000002.1 GCA_029961055.1 Bacillota bacterium | reverse complement strand
TCCACTCCCGGCGGAGCCTCCCCCTGTGCGGTTTTCAAGGACCGATCCGCGGAGCCCCGGTTCCTTCGCCCGGAGCAGCGCCGGCAATCTTTCATGCTATCCGCGCCCTGCTGAACCGTCAACGCCCAACTCTTGCCTGTCGTTCGTTTCACCCGGCTCAGCGGCACAACGAGTTTAGAGCCCGGTACCCGGCCTGTCAAGCCGGTCCGGTCGCCCCGTCGGCCGCGGGTCAGCCGCCCTGCCTGCCTTCCTCAGGCCGCATCAAGGGGAAGAGGATGACATCGCGGATGGAGGGCGAGTCGGTGAAGAGCATGGCCAACCGGTCCATGCCGATACCCAGCCCTCCGGTGGGCGGCAGGCCGTACTCCAGAGCCCGGATGTAATCTTCGTCCAGGCTCTGCGCCTCGGCGTTGCCGCGCCGCCGCTCCTCCATCTGCGCGAGGAAGCGCCGGCGCTGGTCGGCAGGATCGTTCAGCTCGGAGAAGGCGTTGGCCAGCTCCATGCCGCGGATCATCAGCTCGAAGCGGTAGGTGAGCCGCGGGTCGCTCTCCTTCCTCCGGGCCAGCGGCGAGACCGCCACCGGGTGGTCGATCACGAAGGTGGGCTGGACCAGGCGGGGCTGGATCCTCTTCTCGAAGAGCTCGTCCAGCACCTGGCCGCCGGTGGCGGTGGACGGCACCTCGACGCCCAGCCGTCGTGCCTCGGACCGCGCGGCCTCGTCGTCGTCCAGCCATTCGAAGGGATCGCGGCCGGTCTCCTGGCGGATCGCCTCCACCATGGAGAGGCGCGGCCAATCGCCGCCCAGCTCGATCTCGTCGCCCTGGTAGACCAGGCGCGTCGAGCCCAGCAGCCGCCGGGCGAGGTGCTGGAGAAGCTCCTGCGTGATCCGCATCATGTCCGTGTAGTCCGCGTAGGCCTGGTAGAGCTCGAGCATGGTGAACTCCGGGTTGTGCCGCGTCGAGATCCCTTCGTTGCGGAAGACGCGGCCGATCTCGTAGACCCGCTCCAGCCCGCCCACGATCAGGCGCTTCAGGTGGAGCTCCGTGGCGATCCTCAGGTAGAGGTCGAGGTCGAGGGCGTTGTGATGCGTGACGAAGGGGCGTGCACTGGCGCCGCCTGCCAGCGGTGCCATCATCGGCGTCTCCACCTCGAGGAAGCCCCGCTCGTCCAGGAAGCGCCGCGTCTCCCGGATCAGCTCGCTGCGCAGGACGAAGGTGCGCACCGTCTCCGGACGGACGATCAGATCGAGGTAACGCTGCCTGTAGCGGACGTCCACGTCCTTCAGCCCGTGCCACTTGTCGGGCAGCGGCCGGAGCGCCTTGGCCAGGAGCGTCCAGCCCTCCAGCTCGACCGTCACCTCGCCCCGCCGGGTGCGGAAGAGGCGGCCGACGGCACCGATCACGTCGCCCACGTCCAGCTGCCCGAAGAGCTCGTACCCGGCTTCGCCCAGCAGGTCGGCACGGGCATGGAGCTGGATCCGTCCCGTCCGGTCCTGCAGGTCGGCGAAGGTGGCGCGGCCGTGGGCGCGGATCGCCATCAACCGGCCTGCACAGCGGACCTGCCGGCCTTCCAGCGCATCGAACCGTTCCTTGAAGTCCGCGGCGTGGCCGCTCGTCTCGAAACGGCCGCCATAAGGGTCCATACCCGCGGCCCGGAAGGTCTCCAACTTCGCGGCGCGGGCCGCGATCTGCTCCTGTTCGGGCGTGTTCGCCGGTCTGGGATCCACCCGTCCACACCGCCGTCTCAGCGACGCACCGAGAGGATCCGGAAGCGCGCCCGGCCGTCCGGAAGACCGACCTCGACGGTGGTGCCGGCGCGACCACCCATCAGCGCGCGGCCGACGGGCGACTGGTAGGAGATGCTGGCATGCGCCGGGTCGGCCTCGCTGGAGCCGACGATGCGCAGTTCCATCCGGTCCCCGCTGTCCAGGTCCTCCACCTCCACGCGGGAGCCGACGTTGACCACATCCGGGTCGATGTTCTCCTCGTCCACCATCTGCGCGTTCCGCAACACCTTCTCGAGGGCGGCGATCCGCCCCTCGATGAAAGCCTGCTCGTTCTTGGCCGCGTCGTACTCGGAGTTCTCCGAGAGGTCGCCGTAGCCGCGCGCCACCTTGATGCGCTCGGCGACTTCCTTGCGGCGGACGGTCTTCAGCTCCTCGAGCTCGCGCTCCAGCTTGCGCAGTCCTTCCTCGGTCAAGATCACCTGGGATTCGTCCATCGTCACGTTCACCTGCCTGGATCTCCGCTCACGGCTCGTCGGGACGGGCCTCGCGGTGTTGGGAGCCGGACGCCGCCGTGGTGGCAGCTGGCGCACCGGGTCCAAGCTCCTCGATATGTGGGCGGAAGCCGAGTTGCTCCAGCATCCGCCTATACTCCTCCGCCGTCAACTCCTCGGGTCGACGCCCCGAAGCCGCGACCAGCAGCGCCTCCATCACGTTGGTGCCGAACGACCGCCCTCCGAACTGGGGCGTGGTGGTCACCAGCCTGCCCGCTCCGCGCTGCCGGAGGAGGTCGATATCCGCGGCCGTGACGGTGTTGGTCAGAATCGTCTGCCCCGTCAGCCGGTCCGGCAGGTGGCGCCGGATGTACAGCCAGTCCCCGGCGATCCACCGGTGCTCGAGGTACCAGCGGGTGTACCGGGGTGAGGCGGTGATCCGCTCCTGCTCCCGGCCCACGGGGTAGAGCAGGGCGAAGGGAAGCTGGGCTACCACCGGCACCAGCAGGCGGGCCAGGAGGGCGAGCGTCCCCAGCGAGTGGAGCGGGATGGGCAGGCCGAGCGCGAAGAGGAAGTCGCCGAAGGTGACCACCGCTCCGGCCTCGACCAGCGCCTCCGCCATGCCGAACCGGTCCATGGCGGAGACCAGCAGGACCCGGGCGCCGCGCAGGCCCATGTTCGGGTCCGCCGCCAGCTGCTGGACCACCATCCGCTCCAGGGTGTCCTTCAGGCCGCTCCCGTCGACGATGGGCGTCTTCCGGGCGGCCCGAGCCAGCCTGACGGCGTCGCGCAGGATGTAGCGCCGGCGCCCTGCCGCCAGGTACAGGTCGATGCCGCCCATGCCGAAGCAGTCGACGCGACCGTCCAGCTCGCGGATGAGGGCCACCGCGCGGGCCATGTCGCCGTCGGTGCCGCGGCGCTCGACGAGAAAGCGCTCGCCGAGCAGCTCCACCTCCACCCGGTGGTCGCGGGTCGAGGATCCCAGGCTGACACTGACCACGTGCTTCAAGGTGTCCCTTCCTTCCGGGAAGATCGAGGCGACGAGGCGGCGGCCACGCACGCGACCCATGCGCGGCCCGCGCACGGCCGCCGGCCGGGTCTCGCTCTCACTCCTCTTGTTGGCCTCTCTCCGGAGCCACAAAGGCCGCTTTCTCCAGGACCGCCTCGCTCACCAGGATCGGCGCCCCGGTCCGCGCGGCCAGCGCCACCGCGTCGCTGGGCCGGCAGTCGATCTCCTGCACCCCCTGCTCCGTGTCGAGGTCCAGCTGGGCGTAGAAGGTATCGTCGCGGAGGTCGTGGATGATGACGCGGATCAGGCGTGCTTGCAGCCGGCGGATCAGTGTGGCCAGGAGGTCGTGCGTCTGCGGTCGCGGCACCTCGATCTCCCGGAGAGCCAGTGCGATGGAGGCGGCTTCGGCGCTGCCGATGTTGATGGCCAGCAGCCGGTTCCCCTTCACCTCCTGCAGGAGCATGAGATGCTGGTCCGGCTCGCCGTTGAGCGCCCCCACGTTGAGGACGACCATCTCGACCATGTCGCCCGACCCCTCCTGGCGGTGTCGACCCGGCGCCGCGAGAGCCCGCGGACCCGCCGGCGTCGCGGATGGCCGCCGCTTCCCCTGAGTCTAACCCCGCGCGCGGAGCGGCGCCTAGCCCTCCGCCGGCTCGGCGGCCCGCAAACCTCCCGCAGGCCGGGCTGTCCGCACGGCTCGCAGGATCGCGAGCTCCGTCGCCCGCGCGGCCAGAGCGCCCACCACCGAGACCGCGGCCGCCCGATCCCCGGTCGAGAGCGCGAAGACGGTGTCGCCGTCGAACAGGGTGTGAACGGGGACGATGGCCCGGGCCAGCCCGTCGTGGGCCATCTCTGCCACCTTGTTCGCCTCTTCCTTGGTCAGCCGCGCGTCGGTGGCCACCACCACCAGGGTGGTGTGGCCCAGTCCCAGGTTGCCCAGCTCCCGTGCCGAGCGGAGGAGCTCCAGGGTGTCCACCGGCTCACCCGTCAGCGGGTTGGTGGGACCCGCCACCCGCGCCCCCGTCTCCGGATCGCGGATCTCTCCGAAGGCGTTGACGACGGCCAAGGCACCCACCGTCACGCCGCTGTCCAGCCGGAGCGCGGCCGAGCCGAGACCCGACTTGGTCGCCCGGGCGATGCCCAGCGCCTTCCCCACCGTGGCGCCGCAGCCGGCGCCCACGTTCCCCTCCGCGAAGTCGAGCGTGGCCCGCGACGCGGCCAGATACCCCATCTCGGCATCCGGCCGCCGGTCAGCCCGCCCCAGGTCGAGATCGTAGATGACGGCCGCAGGCACGATGGGAACCCGCACCTCGCCCGCCTGGTAGCCTCGCCCGTGCTCCTCCAGCCAGCGCATGACGCCATCGGCCGCCGCCAAACCGAAGGCGCTCCCGCCTGTGAGCAGCACGGCGTCGACCCGCTGGACCAGCCGGCCCGGGCGGAGCAGGTCGGTCTCCCGGGTCCCCGGCGCCGAGCCGCGCACGTCCACCCCCGCCACCGCCGGCCGGTCGGCGAGGACGACGGTGCAGCCGGTCAGCGCTTCCTGATCGTCGGCGTGACCCACCCGGATGCCCGGGACGTCGGTGAGCTTGCCCAGCATGCCGCTCTACCTTTCACGTCTGACACGGTCCAACGAGAGCCGGCCGCTGTGCGCCACCAGCAGCTGGCCGTCCGCCAGCACCAGCTCGATGCCGCCGTCGGCGCGGATCGCCATCAGCCGCCCCTCGGTCCGCCGCGCGCCCTGCACCAGCGTCACCTCTCCGCCGAGCCCGCCCGCCCGTGCCACGTACGCGGCCAGCACCGCCGCCAGGCGTCCCGCCCTCAATTCCTCCACCCGTTCGTGCAGCCGGACCAGGAGGGTACGCCCCAGCTCGGCGCGCGGCACCGGCCGGCCCAGCGCCCGCACCAGCGAGGTGGTGGGGAGGCGAACCGCGGGGGGCAGGTCCAGCGCGGTCAGGTTGACGTCCATGCCCACGCCCACCACGGCCACGGAGGGGCGGTGACCCTGGTAGGAGATCTCGACGAAGACCCCGCCGAAGGTCCTCCCCGACAGTTGCAGTTCGCCCGGCCAGACGATCTGCGGGGCCAGCCCTGCCTGCTCCTCGACCGCCTCGGCGGCGGCGACGGCCGCCGCCAGGGTCAGGATGCCGGCTTCGCCCCGTTGGACTCCGGGGCGGAGCAGGGCCGAGAGCCAGAGGCCGCCGCCGCTGGGCGAATACCAGCGCCTGCCTCCCGCGGCCCGGCCGCTGGCCTGCTCCTCGGCCACCACCACGCTCCACTCCTCGGCGCCCTCGGCCGCCCAGCGCTTGAGGACCTCGTTGGTCGAGTCCACCGATGGCAGGACGCGCAAGGCCGCCAACCACTCCTGGTCGGCGAGAAGCACCGGAAGCTCCTGGCTGAGGTCATCCTTCAGGAGGACCGCCACGGGTGCAACCCTCCCAACCGGTATGCGGGGCGGGGAACCATCGGCCTGCGCGCCGGCGCCGTCCGGTCCGGCGGTCAGCGGGGACGGCGGCGAACGGCGGGCAGGCGCTCGGACTCGGGCGACAGCGGCCGCCGGTCGCCGAATCCGTCATGCACCCCGTGATAATGACCGACGAAACTCTCGCCAGCCTGCCAGCAGAGCATCACGTCCCGGCCCTCCACCAGGGCCGGGAAATCGACCACGCCCATCTCCACGTCGCGGAGCTGGCAACCCAGCTCCTCCAACTCCGCGATCAGGGCTCGCCCCTCCCGCAGGAGGTGGCGCATCGCCTGGCGTTCCAGGCGGTAGTCAAGCCGCATGATCAGACGGCCATCCGGCCGCCGGCCCACCGCCCGGATACGCTCGCTGGCCTCGGCGTGCTGTCGACCTTCCCGGAGCAGCCGTTGCAGCATCAGGATCCGATCCTCGAGAAAGGGCAACAGGACGTTCGCCTCGGCGACCGTGAAGTAGCGGTAGCCCACCGTCGACCTCCTTCCGCTCGCTGCATTATACCGCGGGGAAGGACGGGGGCCGGTGGAAGATCGACCCCGGCTCAGTCACCGAGGAGGCGGCGATGTTCCACCTTCATACAGCGGTCCATGACCACCAGGAGGCCCGCATCCCGCGCCTTCCGGGCGGCCTCCGGGGCGATCACGCCAAGCTGGAGCCAGAGGGCGCCGACGGAGCCGCGGCGCAGCACCTGCTCCACCACCCCCGGAACCTCCTCGGGCCGGCGGAAGACATCGACCACGTCCACGGCCAGTTCCGCCGGGATACTCTCCACGCTGGGATACGAGCGCTCGCCGAGGATCTCGTCGTGGCCGGGGTTGACGGGCACGATGCGGTAGCCGTGCTCCTGCAGATAGCGGGCCACGTCATGGCTGGGCCGCTCCGGCCGGGGCGACAGCCCCACCACCGCCACGGTCCGCGCGCGGCGCAGGAGATCCGCGAGGATCTCGTCGCCGGGGTTCTCCCAGACGGCCCCCTGACCGCCATCCAAGGCAGAGACGGACACGGGCGCTCCCCCTTTCTCCCACCCTCTGAACTCTATATCTTAGAATTCCGCTCTGCACCTCGCTGCCGTGGCTCAGTCGCCCTCCCCGGGCCAGCTCACCTCGAAACCCGCGGCCCGAAGGCTCTCCACGGCAGGGCGAGGGTCGATCCCCTCCAGCCGGAGGATGAGGCGGCAGCCTTCGCCTTCTGGCTGGCTGAGCAGGCTGAGCGCGCAGAGGCCTGCCTGCTGCAGCGCACCCCCCAGCCGCCCCAGCGCCCCCGGGTCGTGGGGCAGCCGGACCTCGATCCGCGAGCTCCCGGACGCCAGCACGCCGGTCAGCACGGCCAAGTGGCGCAAGAGGTCGCTGGTGCTGACGATGCCCACCAGCGCACCGCTCTCGTCCACCACCGGGAGGGCGCTCACCTTCCGGTCCAGCATGAGCGCCGCCGCCTCTTCCACCGGCTCGTCGGGTCCGATGGTCTCCACGGGCGTGATCATCACGTAGCGGACAGGCGTCCGGTCGAAGGCGGTGGTATCCGGCCGGCTCTCCAACGAGGAGGGAGCGGCGTCCCGCAGGTCACGGTCGGAGATCATCCCCACCAGCCTGTCGCCCTCCGCCACGGGAAGGTGGCGGAAACCGTGCTCCCGGACGATCTGCCAGGCGTCGCGCAGGCTCATCGACGGCGGGACGGAGATCACCGGACGGCTCATCAGGTCGCGGATCCGCATCGCCATCGCCTCCATCCCATCATCCCCGGGCCGCCGGCCCGGCCGCCATCGGTTGGCGGGCGGATACGCCCAGCGCCTCCTGCACCGCTCCCGCCACGTCCACCAGGCTGCGCAGGCGGGGCACCAGCCTCTCCCGCCCCGCCCCCGCCAGCGCCAGGAAGGCCGGGTTGGTGGTATGCCGCCGGCTCGCCGGCTCCTCCACGTTACCATGGTCGCTCGCCACCAGCAGCAGCGTCTCGGAGAGATCGCTCGCCTCCAGCAGCGCGCCCAGGAAGGAGTCCAGGGCGTGCAGCCGCGCGCGGATCAGGGAGGCTTCCCTGCGGTGACCCGCCTCGTCGGTCAGCCAGTACTCGAAGAGCGTGAAGGCGTGAAGCCGCCCCAACTGTGCCAGACGCCGCCCCGCCTCGGCCGGGTCGGGGCCCAGGTCGTGCGGAACGGCGAGACCGCGCTCCAGCTCCTTCGGGCCGCGGAGCGGGACGCCGGCCACGTCCGCAGCCCAGGCGCTGGCGGGCGGTCGGAGCCAAGCCGGGCGGCCCGGATCGGGCGGGTGGAGGTGGAGGTCGACGCGGCCCCGGGCGCCTTCCTGGGCCAGCCAGAGTTCGCGCATCCGGGCGAACCACCGGAGGAAGCCGTCGCTGTGGGAGTTGGCCAGGGCCACCGGCAGGCCGGCTCCGCGGAGGCGGAGGAGCAGGTTGTCCGCGCGCAGGAGGCGGATCAGGGTCGGCGTGGGCTGCCCGCTCCGGTGGCGTCCCAGGCGGGCCGCGGCGTTCACCCCGGTGAGCAGGGCGGTCTGCCCGGTCGCGCTCTGTGGAAGACCGGGCAGACCGAGGCCGGCGTCGACGGGAACCAGCGTGGCCAGCCTGCCCTCCCGGGGCTCGCGGCCTTCCGGAGGCAGGTCGCCCCCCAGGATGCGCCAAGTGGGGAGGCCCGGGTCGTCGAACGGGCTGCCCCGGGCGTGCGACGGCACGCCCACGCCGTCGACAAAGACCAGGATCACGTGTGCCGCCACGTCCGCTCCCTCCCGCCCGGCCTCCTCCGCACCTCGTCCTCGGGCCGCACATATACCGTGCCGCGGGGGACGCCCCCCTCGACTCAGGCCGGAGGTGGACCAAAGTGGTCAGGCTCTTCCCCGTCGTCGTCGACGGTGTCACCGCCACCGGAATCGAGATCGAACTGCCCCGCACCCACCTGGCCGTGGTGAGCGGCGATCGAGGCTACCTGATGTGCGGGGCGCTGGACGTCGCCCTCCTGGACGACCGGCTGGGCAGCCGACGCATCGTGGCCGGCCGCGCCGTCGGGGTCCGGACCGTGGCCGAGCTCCTGGAAGCTCCCCTGGAGTCGGTCACCCGTGAGGCGGCGGCCCTCGGCCTGCGACCCGGGATGCTGGGCCGCGAGGCGCTCCCCTACCTGGTCTCCAGCGCCGCATCCACGCCGGGGAGCGGTTCCCTCGCCGGGACCGGGGGCGAGGCGCCGGCCGCGCCTTTGTCCTGGCGGCCGGAGAAGCCGGGCAGGTAGAACTTGAGCACCTGCTCCAGCACCCGGCGCACGTCCAGGTGGCTGCCGGGCTCCACCAAGCGCTCGACCAGGAAGATGTTGACGATCCCCAGGACGGTCAACGCTCCCACCCGCGTCTCGCGCCCGCGCGGGCGCGGCAGGAACCGCTGCATGAAGGTGCTCAGCGAGCCGACCAGCCGGCCGAAGTAGAGCTGGCGGACGTCGCGGAGCGGCTGCTCGCCGAAGCCGAACATCTCCCGGGCCACGATCTGCATGGAGGGACCGTAGCCGGCGAAGTAGCGCAGGTAGAGGACGACGAACCGCCGGATTCCGGCCTCCAGCGTCCGCGCCCGGGCCAGGGCCGCCTCGGTCGCCTGCGCCAGGCGCTCGAGGTGCTCGGTGACCACCGTGCGGTAGAGCTGCTCCTTGTTGCCGAAGTAGTAGTAGATCATGGGCTTGGTCGTGTTGGCGGCCTGGGCGATGGCGCGGACGGAAGTGCCGGCGAAGCCCTGCTGGGCGAAGAGCTGCGTCGCGCTGCGGAAGATCCGCTCGCGGACCTCGTCGGGCGCTCCGTGCGACGGCAGCGACAGCTTCATCCCGATCCCTCCTCCTCCGCCTCCGCCTCGCCGGTCGGAGGCGCCAGCTCCAGCGGTGGCAGGGGGGCCAGGCCCAGCCCGGGCAACGCGTCGGGCACGGCGGCCTGGCGCTCCAGCGTCTCCTGGATCCAGCCGCGGAGCGCCCCCACGTCCAGACCGCGGAAACGGTCGGGGTAGGGCGCCAAAAGGCGGAGCGCCTGCTGGAGGTGGCGCCGGAAGCCGCGGGGATTGCCGCGCCCCGCGTGGACGTGGGCGGCGGCGACGATGATCAGCGCCTGGTAGAAGGGGTCGTGCCCGCGAGCGCGCCAGAGGTCCTCGAGGACCTCGTGGCTCTCGAAGTACCGCCCCTCGTTGAACAGTTCCACGAAGCGCCGGTAGGCCTCGGGCCAGGTCCGCATCGCCGGTCGCCCCCCGTCCATGGACCGATGGTAACACCCGCGACAAGAGGGTGTTCCCCGTCCCGGAGCGAAGGGTGGACCGGAGGTGTGGCCTGCCCGTGAACTGGCACTTTCAGGCCACCCTGGAACCCCGTCGGCGGCAGCGGGCCGTGGAGGAGCTGTGCGACCGGATGGAGGCCGCCGCCCCGGAGGGCGACTGGCTCTGGCTCGTGGCCACCGCCACGCTGCGCCGGGAGGTGGAGCGAGGGTGGGCGCGGCGGCCGGCCCTCTTCCTGCGCGGGAGGGTGGTGACGCTCCACCAGTGGGCGGAGGAGGAGCTGGCCCTGCGGGGCAGGCCCCTGCGACCGCTGGGGGAGGCAGCGCGGGCCTGGCTGGTCGGCCGGCTGGTCCGCGAGCTGGAGGCGGAGGGCCGGGCCGGGCCGCTGGCGGGCCGTGGCGAGCGCTCCCGCCTGGCGGTCGCCCTGGCCGGCCTCCTCCTCGAGCTGGAGGAGGCGGCGGTGGAGCCGGAGGAACTGGAGGGGCTGCTCCGCCGCGTCGGGGCGGAGGTCGAGCGGGAGGCGGCGGGAAGGGCCCCGCTTCCTCCCGAGGTGCTCGCCCTCCTCTATGCCCGTTATCGCCGCGAGGCGGCCGCCGGCGGCTTCCGCGACGGCGCGGCCGAATACCTTCTCCTCGCCCGGGCGGCGCGGGAGCGCGGGCGACCGGCGGCGCGGGAGCGCGGGCGACCGGCGCCGCGGCACCTGGTGCTCGACGGTTTCCACGACCTGACGCCGGCCCAGGCGGAAGCCCTGGCCGCCGTCCTGGGCGAGGGGGCGGAGCGACCGGAGGAAGCCTTCCTGCTCTGGTGCGGCGATCCCGCGGACGAGGCCGACCTCGCGGCGCTGGAGAGCTTCCGGCCGCTGGCGGAGGCGGGAGCGGGCTCCTTCGCTGCCGCCGAACCGGCCGCGCCGCCCTCGTGGCGCCTCCTGCACCCCCTCGACCGCCGCCAGGAAGTGGCCGAAGCCCTCGCCTGGACCGTCTCCGGCCGCGAGACGCTGCTGGTGGCGCGGAACCCCGACCTCTACGGCGACGAGCTGCTCCGCGCCTGCCGCGCCTCGGGCCTGCCGCTGCCCGAGCGCCAGGAGCGGCTCGACCTGACGCCCTCCGGGCAGGCGCTCCTCGGCCTCGGCCGGGCGCGCTGGGCACCCGGCGCCCCGGTCGCGGCCGCGCTCCTCCGGAGCGGCCTCTGGTCGCCGCCGGGCGAACCCGCCCTTCTCCTGGCCGCGCTGGCGGCCACCGGCGAGGCGCTGGACGGCGACTGGGAGGGGCGGCTGGAACGGCGTGCCGAGACGGCCGAGGCCGATCCCGAGCTGCGCCTGCTTCCGTGGACGGAGCTGCTGGAGGGCTGGCGGCAGCTGCGCGGTCGCCTCGCCGGCGCGCTGCCCGAGGAGGGCCGCCCGGCTGAGCTCCTGGCCGCCTTGCTGGCGCTGGCGGAGGAGCTGGGGGCGCCCGGCCGGCTGGCGGCCCCTGTGCCGGAGGAGGCGGCGGAGCGCCGCCGGGAGTGGGAGGCGCTGCGGGCGCTCCAGGCCGAGCTGGAACGGGTGCAGGGGGCGGAGAGGGTCGACGGGCCGCGCTTCCTGGAGCGGCTGGGGCAGGCGCTCGCCCTGGAGCGGGTGGTGCGGCCGGCCGAGCCGGGCGCGCCGCGCCTCCTCCACCCTTCGGAGCTGCGCGGGCTCCTGGCGCCCCACGTCCTTCTCCTGGGCCTGCACGAGGGCGGCTGGCCCCAGGCGTACCACCCCGACGGCCTCCTGGGCGAGGCGGTGCGCGCCCGGCTCCGACGCCACGGGCTCCGCCTGGAGAGCCGCGAGAGCCTGCGGCGCAGGGAGCGCTTCCTGTTCCGGCTGGCGACCGCGGCGGGCGAGGAGGTCAGCCTCAGCCTGCCCCGCTTCGAGGGGAAGGATCTCCTGGAGCCCTCGAGCCTCCTGCCCGCGGAGGGGACGGAGCGGGGCGGGGTGGCGGGCGGCGGCGCCTCCCACGCGCCCGGGCCCCTCCCCTTCCCCTCCCCCTTCCAGGCGGTGGTGGCCCGCGGCCTGGGTCCGGGGGAAGCCTCCGTGGCGCGGCGCCGGGCGGCCGAGAGGGGTCGCCGCTCGGCCCGCCTGGACCTCTGGCAGGGGCTGCTCGACGGGGACCCGAGGCTGGCCGGCTACCTGGGCGCGCGCCACGCCGGCGGCGCCCACCTGGACGTGACCGCCGTCAACAGTTTCCTGGTCTGCCCGTTCCAATACCTGGTGCTCCACGAGTGGCGGCTCCGGAGCCTCCCCGAGCCGGACCAGGCCTTCACCCCCCTGGAGGAAGGAAACCTGCTCCACCGGCTCCTCGCCGCCACGCTCCGGCCCCGGCTGGGCCAGCCCCTCTCCGCGCTCTCGGACGGGGCGGTACGGGAGGAGGCCGAGCGGCGGGCGGAGGAGCTCCTGGACGAGTGGGAGCGGCGCGCGCTCCCGCCCCCCGCCGTCCTCGCCGGAGCCCGGCAGACGCTCCGGCGGCGACTGCGCGACTGGCTGCAGGCGGAGGCGGAGCGGGCCCGGCGGGGCTACGACCTGGTGCCGGAGGCGGTGGAGGTGGACCTGGAACTCCGCTTCCCGGGGCCGGACGGATCGACCTGGCAGCTGCCGGGGCGCGCGGACCGGGTGGACGCGGCGGACGGCCGGGTGGTCATCTACGACTACAAGCGCTCCCAGCGCGACGTGAGGCGGGCGCTGGAGCTGGAGGACGTCCAGCTGGCCGCCTACGCCCTGGCCTGGCAGCAGCGCGAGCGCGGCGCCACCGTCCTGGGCGCCGCCTGGTACAACCTGCGCGACCTGGATCTGCGCCACGGCCTCTGGCGCGAGGAGGCGGCGCCCCTGGTCGACCTGGGCCAGACCAGGCCGGGCTACCTCGAGCCGGCCGCCTGGCAGGAGCTGATGGACCGGCTGCCGGAGCGGCTGGCCTACGTGGGCGGGGAGATCCAGGCCGGTCGTTTCCCGGTCCTGCCCGCCCGGGACTGCCCCCCCGACTGCGCGGCCAGGGAGGTCTGCCGGGTGGAGCCGGCCCGGCTGCAGGCGAAGCGGCGCTGGTGGGAGGCGCGAGGGGAGGTGGCGGCCGCTGGGCCTGCAGTGGACGGATGAGCAGCGCGCGGCGGTGGAGGCCTCCGGGAGCCTCGTCATCAGCGCCGCGGCCGGGTCGGGGAAGACGGCGGTGCTGGTGGCTCGCTTCCTCCGGCTCCTGGAGGAAGGGCTGGAGCCCGAGGAGGTGGCCGCCGTCACCTTCACCGAGCGGGCCGGCGCCGAGCTCCGCCTCCGTCTCCGCCAGGAGCTGCAGAGCCGGGGCGACGCGCGTGCGCGCCGCTGGCTGGAACGCCTGGGGGAGCAGGCCTGGGTGGGGACCATCCACAGCCTGGCCGCCCGCCTGCTCCGGCAGGCGCCCCTGGAAGCCGGCCTGGTTCCCGGCTTCCGGGTGCTGGAAGAGGACGATGCGCGCATCCTGATGCGGGCGGTGGCCGCCCGCGCCCTGCACGAGACGGCGGCCGCCGACGCCGAAGCCGCCGCCGTGCTGGCCGAGCTGGCGCCCGAGCGCGCGCGGCGCTGGCTTCTCGATGCGCTGGAGCAGCTCCGCCGCGAGGGCGCAGCCCCGGAGGAGGTGGCGGAGCGGACGGCGAGCACCCTGGAGGCGCGGCGCCGGCTCCTGCCGGGAGCGGTGGCGCGGCTCCGGCAGGCGATGGAGCGGCTGCTGCGGATCCCCCGGGAGGGGATCGCCCCGGCCACACGCCGGCGCCTGGGGGAGCTGGAGGCGCTCCAGCCCTGCCTGGAGGATCTGGGCGATGGGCTCGAGGCGCTGGCGCCCGAGGCGGAGGAGGTGCTGGCGAAGATCCGGTCACAGACCGGCGGTGCCCTGGCCAGGGCGGTCCAACCGGCCATGGCGGAGCTCCGCTCCGCGGTGGAGGAGCTTCAGGGCCTGGTGGGGGATCTCCACTGGCGCGCCCGGGCGCCCGGCTTCCTGCGCCTCCTGGAGGCGGTGGCGGGCGCCTACGCGCGGGAGAAGGAGGCGCGCGAGGCGGTCGACTTCGACGACCTCATCCACCGGGCGCGCCAGCTCCTGGAACGGCGGGCGGCGCGGGGAGAGCGACCGCCCTTCCGCGCCCTCCTGGTGGACGAGTTCCAGGATACCGACGGGCTCCAGTGGTCGCTCTTCCGCCTGCTGGTGGGATGGCCCGGACAGGGCCGGCTCTACCTGGTGGGCGACCCGAAGCAGTCCATCTACCGCTTCCGCGGTGCCGACGTCGGCCTCTTCGCCGCGGCCTCCGGCGAGATGGAGGTCCACGGCGGCCGCCGCCTGACGCTGCCGCACAACTTCCGCAGCGAACCGAGGCTGATCGCCTTCGTCAACCACCTCTTCCGCCGCCTCCTCCCCGACCGGGGCGAGGTCGTCTTCGAGCCCAGCCGGCCGGGCCGGGGCCGCGACGAGGCCGGGGAGGAGTCCCACCAGGCGCCCCGGGTCCGCCTCACCCTCCTGGAGCCGCCGCCCGAGCCGGTGACCCAGCAGGAGCGGAGCCGCCGGGAGGCGGAGCTGGGGGTCGACGCCATCCGCCGGGTGGTCGCGGCGGGCCGGCCGCTGGTGCCCGATCCGGACCTTCCTCCCGGCGGCAGCCCCGCCCGGCGCCCGCCCCGCTACGGCGACTTCGCCGTCCTGGCGAGCGCCCTGGACGACCTCCTCCCCTGGCAGGAGGCGCTCCGCCGGGCCGGCCTCCCCTTCGTGGTCGGAGCCGGCCGCGGCTACTTCCGCCGCGAGGAGGTGCGCGACCTGCTCCAGCTGATCCGCTGGCTGCGCGCGCCCGGCGACGAGCTCGCCCTGGCCGGCCTCCTCCGCTCGCCCTTCTTCGCCGTCAGCGACCCCGGCCTCACCTGGCTGGTCCGCGCCCGCGACCGCCTGCGCCAGGAGGCGGAGCCCGCGGCGACGATCTGGACCGCGTTGGAGCGCGGAGGCGTCCTGCGCGACCCTGGCCTGAGCGGCGGCGACCGCCAGGGCCTGCTCGAGGCCCAGCGGCTTCTCGGGCAGTGGCTCCGCAGGCTCCCCCGGCGCCCGCTCTCGGCCCTGCTGGAGGAGGCGCTGGTGGAGTCGGGGTACCTCGCGGCCCTGGCGGGCTTTCCCGACCGCGAACGGCGCTTCGCCAACCTGGAGAGGTTCCTCGTCCGCGTGGCCGGCCTCGAGCGGCGCGGCCTGGTCACCCCCGACGAGGTGGCCGAGGAGCTGAGAGCCCTGCTCGATCTCGACCGCGAGGGCGAGCCGGCGCCTCAGGTGGAGGAGGAGGACGCCGTCCACCTGCTCACGGTCCACGCGGCCAAGGGCCTCGAGTTCCCCTGGGTGATCCTGCCCCGGCTCGAGCGCTCCTTCCTGGGAAAGAGCGATCCCCGACCGCTCTTCCGGCGGGAGCTGGGCCTGGTGGTGCCGGTGGAGGGCGCCCAGGCCCCGCGCTCGCTCTACGACCGGCTCAAGGAAGAGGACCGGCGGGCCGACGTGGAGGAGCGGAAGCGGCTCCTCTACGTGGCGCTCACCCGCGCCCGCGAGTACGTCTGGCTGAGCGCCGCGCCCTCGCGGAACGGGTCCACGCCCCACGTCTCGCGCGCCCCGGAGGAGATGCGGAGCTGGCTGGACTGGGTCTGGTGGGCGCTGGAGCCGGACGGCGGGGGGTCGCTTCCTCCCGAGCGGGTTCTGGAGGATCCGGAGAGCGGGGAGACCGTCCCCGTCCGGGTGGAGCAGCTGGAGGCCGGTGCCCTGCCGGAGCGGCCGGAGGAAGAGGCGGTACCCGGTCCCGCGGCTCCGGCCGCCGCACCCGCCGCCGCTCCCGCCTGGTCGGCGCCGCCGCCGGCGCCGGAGCGGCCCGAGGCCGGCCTGCCGCTGCCCGTCACCGCTCTCAACGACTGGCGGCGCTGCCCGCGCCTCTTCTACTACCTCCACGTCCGCCACTGGCCCGAGCCCCGGCCGGCCGGGGCGACGCCCGGCACGGCACCGGCCGGTGACGGTGTCGGCCGGACGGAGGAGGCGGCCGGGCTCTCCGCCGGGGAGCGCGGCAGCCTCACCCACGCCGTGTTGGAGGAGCTGCCGGAGGTCGACGGCGGGCGGGGCGAGGCCGGCGGGCCGGAGGATGCGGACGGCTGGCTGGTTCGGCGGATCCGCCGCCGGGCCGCCCTGCTGGGGTACGAGGAGGAGCGGGTCGAGAGGTCGCTTCCTCGACTGGTGGCGCAGCTGCGGCGGTATCTCTCCTCCCCCGTCTGGTCCGAGCAGCTGGAGGCGGCCCGCGCCGGGCGCCTCTGGCGCGAGCTGCCGCTGGCCGGCGAGGTGGACGGCTGGCTGCTCAGCGGGCGCCTCGACCGCGCCTGGCTGGACGCCGAAGGCCGTCTGGTCATCGTCGACTTCAAGACCGATCGGGTCGGTCCTGGCCAGGGCGCCGGCGCGGCCGAGCGCTACCTCCTCCAGGCGGCCGCCTACGCGCGCCTGGCGCCGCCCGCCTTCCAGGCGCCCCTGGCGCGGGTGGAGCTGGACTGGCTGGCGACGGGCGAGCGGACGGTGCTGCCGGCCGGATCGGCCGGGCTCTCCCGGGCCGGGGAGGCGTTGCGGGAGGCGCTGGCCCGGCTGGCCGAGGCGCGCACGGCCGACGACTACCCGGGAGAACCGGCGGCCTGCCCTGCCTGCACCTTCCGCGCCGTCTGCCCGGTGGCCTCCCGGTAGACCCACCGCGCAGGGCGAGCGCACCGGACGGCGGGGCGGCGCGACAGACCGGGCAGGCGTCAGGCAGGTTCGGGTGGCAGCATGTCGCCGTCGCGGGCCGCATGGGCGATGCGGGCTGCGGCCGCGGCCGCCAGCGCGGCGACCAGGTCGTCCAGGAAGGTGTTGACATGGCCGTCCTCACGGTCGATGCGCCCGATCACGCCCGGCTTGGTCTTGTCGAGAAAGCCGAAGTTGGTCAGGCCGATGGAGCCGTAGACATTGGTGATGGAGAGCGCCAGCACCTCGTCGATGCCATAGAGGGCGTCGTCCCGGCGGAGCATGTCGCCCAGGGGCGGGTCCAGCAGGCCCCGCTCGGCCAGCTCGTCCAGGGCGATCCCGGTGAAGATGGCATTCTGAACCTCCCGCTTGTCCAGGACGCGCTCGACGCTCTCCCGGCACTCCTCCAGGGTGAGACCGGGGACATACTTCTTCTGGAGCTCGAAGACCAGCTCGGCGATGGCTCCCAGCGCGACCCCGCGCCGTGCCAGCCAGGCCTCGGCCAGCGCCCGCATGGCGGCTCCGTCCAGTCTCTCCTCCGGCCGGATCATGCGGCCACCCCCCTTCCCCGCCGGCTCATTGTACCGCCCCGGGTGCCGGCGGTCCGCGGCCGGGCGCCAACGGTGGCGCCCGGAGGGGCGGAGGCGCGGTAAAGTGAGACGGGGTGACGGCTGGAAGAGGTCCCGGCGGCGTGCCGGAGCCCCGGGCCAGGGAGGTGTCCACGATGCACGGCGTGCCGAGTCGTTCCACCCAGCGTTTCCTCGGCGACACGGGGAGCCGCCTTGTTCACGATCTTCTTCGCGAGACGCCCGATTGCGGAGCTCTGGAGGTCCTTCGCCAGGGGAAGGCCGTCGGCTTCATCCCGGACAGCCTGCAGGCCGCCCTGGACGAGAAGTTCCGGCCGTGCCCCCACTGCCTGCCGGAGGCGGCCGCCCCCGCCGGCGGCGAGGGCGAGCGACCCGACGGGGCGGCCGTCCGCGGCGAGGTCGGAGCGGTCCAAGACTGACGGCGAAAACGGAACCATGGGACAAAGGGAGCCCGACGCCGTCCTCCCCGTCCTCCGGGGACGGAGGCCGACCCGGGGAGGCCGGACCGCCCCGCAGGACGTGAGGCGGGCGAGTTGCCCGTAAGCCGAGTTCTGTCGCGGACGGTCATCCATCTGGGGCGCCGGTCGCCCGGCGCCTCGAGCGGCCAACCCGGGAGGTCCGCGGGCCGCATCATCCCTCCCCTATTCGGCCTTGCAGCGGGTGGGGTTTGCCATGACGGGCCGGTCGCCCAAGCCCCGGTGCGCTCTTGCCGCACCCTTTCACCCTTGCCCGCGGCGGATCCGGCGATCCGTCCCCGCCGCGTCGGCGGTCTTCTCTCTGTGGCACTTTCCTTGAGGTCGCCCTCACCGGGTGTTACCCGGCACCCTGCCCTGTGCTGCTCGGACTTTCCTCACGCGCGAAGCCGCGCGCGCGACCGTCTGGGCAACTCGCCACCCTATGTTCCCCCGCCGCTTCGGTCCCGTCAACGGCAGATGGCGCCGCGGCCACCAGCCTGTGGCCGCGGTGGCGGGTTGGCCGGGTTATCATGGAAACCGGGTGAGTTCCCCCGGAGGTGAGGCGCGCTGAACGGCGTGTTCATCCACAATGCCTACTGCGAGCCGGAGACCGTCTTGATGCTCCTCAAGCGGCGCGGCGAGGTGGTCGACCTGCGTGACCTGGGCGGCGGCGAGTTCACCCTCGTCTACGACGTCGACGGGGTGCGCAGGACGGTCCGCTTCGACGCCGACCTCAACGTACTGGAGGAGGAGGAAGCCCGCGCGCCGGCCCGCTGAGAGCCGGCCCCCTTTCGAGGCGGTGGGATCGATGGCGGAATGGACGTTCAGCATCAAACCGGACACGCTCACGCTCAGCCAGGAGCACCGGCGCATCGTCTCGTTCGATCGCGAAGGGCGATGGAGCACCATCTTCCTGGACGGCGTCACCTACCAGCGGGGGCTCTCGGGACAGGTGCTGCAGCGCTCCCTCCGCCCCGGGGCGGAGGGTCCCCGCAAGGAGTTGCGGCCGCTCGCTCCCGAGGAGCGGGCCCGCCTGGCCGAGACCACCGCGGAGCTGGCCCAGGAGGCGCTGCGGGAGCTGGAGGCGGGGGACGGCCTCGTCCGCTGGGAGCTCCCGCCGGTGGTGGCCCGTGCCCTGGAGGATGCCTCGATCCCCCCGGAGCGGCTGGCACAGCCCTGGCTCGAGCGGGCGCTCTCCTGGGACGGAGAGCGGCTCGAGGAGGACGCGGAGCGCTTCCTGGAGGTCTACCAGCCGATCACGATCCTGCCGCCCGACCAGTACCGCGCCATCTACCTGCAGGCGACCCACGGCTGCTCGTACAACAAGTGCGCCTTCTGCGACCTCTACCGCGACCGGCGTTTCGCGGTCAAGACGGTCGAGGAGTTTCGCCGGCACGTCGAGTCGGTCCGCGACTTCCTGGGGAAGACCGCGCTGGGCCGGCGGACGCTCTTCCTGGGCGACGGGAACGCGCTGATGGCCCCCACCGACCGGCTCCTCCGCTGGCTGGAGGTGGCGTCGGAGATCTTCCCGCTGGCCCCGGGCGGGAGCACGGCCGAGAGGCTCCGCTACGTGGAGTCGCACCCGGGCACCTACGAGGGGTTCTACGTCTTCCAGGACCTCTTCCACACCCGCGAGAAGTCGGTGGCGGAGCTGCAGGCGCTCGCCGGGCGCGGCCTCCGCCGCGTCTACCTCGGGCTTGAGACGGGGAGCGAGGCGCTGAGCCGCTTCCTGCACAAGCCGGGTCGCCCCTCCATGGCGCTCCAGGCGGTGACCAACCTGCACCGCGCCGGGCTGGCGGTCGGCATCATCCTCCTCCTCGGCGCGGGCGGCAGCGCCTACGACGAGGAGCACGTCCGCGCCACCGCCGACCTCCTCAACCAGATGGAGCTGGGACCCGACGACCTGGTCTACTACTCGCCCATCGTCGAGATCCCCGGCCTCCCCTACCAGAAGGCGATGGACGCCGAGGGCATCCGGCGTCTGGAGCCGTCGGAGCTGGAGCGGCAGCGCCAACGCCTGGACGAGGCCATCCGGGCGCCGCTCTGGCCGCGGGGGCCCCGCCGTTCGCTCTACGACATCCGCGAGTTCGTCTACTAGACGGGAGCGGCGCGGCGCGAAGCCCGCATAGCCTGGTGCCGGGGAATGGCGATGAACGAAGCGAGAGCCGACCCGGCATCGGGCCGGCGGCCCGGTCCCGGCGGAGGGGCTGCGTCCTTCGGCCTGGCGCTGGGAGCGGGCGGGCTGCGCGGCTTCGCCCATGTGGGCGTGCTCCGGGCCCTGCTCGAGGCGGGCCTTCGCCCGGCCGCGCTGGCCGGCTCCAGCGTCGGCGCGGTGGTGGCCGCCCTCTATGCCGCCGGCTGGACGCCGCAGGAGATGGAGGCGCTGGGGCGCTCCCTGGACGGCCGCCGCCTCTACGACCCGGTGGACCCCTTCCGCCTGGCGGCCGCGCTCCTGCGCGCGCTCCTCTCCTGGCTGGGACTTCCCCAGGGCTGGCTGCCCCCCTACCCGCTGGGGCTGATCCAGGGCCGCCGCCTCCAGCGGCAGCTGGAGCGCTGGATCGGCGAGCGCCGCTTCGAGGAGCTGAAGATCCCCCTGGCCGTGGTCGCCACCGACCTGACCCGCGGCCAGCGCGTCGTCTTCTCCACCGGCGCCCGCGCCCGTCTCCTGGCGGAGGCCGTCGAGAGAGCGCGCCAGGGGCCGGAGGTGACGGTGCCCGAGGCGGTCCGCGCCAGCACCGCCATCCCGGTGCTCTTCGCCCCCGTTCGCCTCGGGGATCGCTTCCTGGTGGACGGCGGGGTGCTGGACGCGGTGCCGGTGGACGTGGTCCGGGCCATGGGGGTCGAGGTGGCGGTGGGCGTCGACCTGGGGTTCGCCGATCGGCGGCGCCGGCCGCTCCGGAACGCGATCGAGGTCGGCCTCCAGTCCTTGGACCTGATGGGGGACGCCCTCACGCGGCTGACGGTCGACCGCTACGCGACCCTGGTGATCCGGCCGGAGGTGCGGGACGTCAGCCTGGTCGATTTCCGGGAAGCCCCCGAGCTGGTGGCGCGCGGCTACGAGGCGGGGCGGGCGGCGCTCCCGGCGCTCCGGCGGGCGCTGGAGGAGGCCTCCCCGGGACGGCCTACCGCCCGGCCAGCTCCGCCAGCATCTCGTTGAGACGCGCGGCCAGGCGCTCGAGCCCGTTCCGCCCGCCGGCGCCGGCTCCGGGAGCCTGGGCGGGGTGCGCGAGGCGCGCCTCGACCTCTTCCAGCCTGCGCCGCAGGAGGGGGATCAGGAGCGGCTCGCGGCGTTCCCAGAGCCGGGGACCGATCTCCATCACCAGCGCCTCCTGCGGCGGCTCCCGGCCCGGTTGCGCCCGGATCACCTCGTAGATCCGGTCGCCCTCGGCCACCAGCTCCTCGTCGGCCAGCCTGTAGCCGTGGGCGACCAGCCAGCGGCGAAGGCCGCCGGCCTGGCTCATCGGCTGGAAGATCCAGCAGAGGACGCTGGCGCGGACGTCGGGCTGGCGCTCCAGGATCTCCACGATCCGGTCGCCGCCCACCCCCGCGATCACCACCACCTCGGCCTCGCCCGGCGCCAGCGCCTCCAGGCCGTCACCCTGCCGGAGCTCCACCTGGTCGCCCAGCCCGAAGCTCTGGACGTTGTGCCGGGCCTGGTCCAGCGGCCCCCGGCGCAGCTCGACAGCGATGGCCCGCGGGGTGATCCCGGTGGAGACCAGGTAGATCGGCAGGAGCGCGTGGTCGGTGCCGACGTCGGCTACGACCCGCTCGGGGGGCACTTGCCGCGCGATGGCCAGGAGCCTCGGCGAGAGCTGCACGTCGCCTTCCCCTCTCCGCGGCGGGCGTCACCCGGATCACCCGGAGGCCCGCCCCGCACCCCAAGCCTACATGCGTTCCAGGATCCAGCACTTCAGGTAGTCCGAAGGCGGATGGCCCAGCCGGACCGGATGATCCGGCGAGGCGCCGCGCCGCTCCAGGATCCGGAAGCGCGCGCCCGCGTCGGCGGCGGCATCCACCAGCATCTGCTCGAACATCTCGGGCCGGACCGGTTGCGAGCAGCTGCAGGTGATCAGCAGGCCGCCCGGCTCCAGCAGGCGCATGGCCTGCCGGTTGATCTCCCTGTAGCCCCGGTAGGCGCCGTCGAGGTCGGCCGCCCGGCGGGCGAAGGCGGGGGGATCCAGGATGATCATCTGGTAGCGGGCGCCGGCCTGGACCTTCTCGCGCAGGACGTGGAAGACGTCCCCCTCCCGGAAGCGGACCCGCTGCGCCAGCCCGTTCCTCTCCGCGTGCACCCGCGCCAGCTCCAGGGCGGGCACCGAGGCGTCCCACGCCTCCACGCGCTCCGCCCCGCCCGCCGCCGCCTGCAAGGCGAAGCCGCCCGTGTGGGTGAAGAGGTCGAGCACGGTCCGGCCGGCGGCCAGCTCGCCGGCGCGGAGCCGGTTCTCGCGCTGGTCCAGGAACCAGCCGGTCTTCTGCCCACCCAGCACGTCGACGAGGAAGCGGACCCCTCCCTCCCGGATCCAGACTTCCTCGGGCAGCCGGCCGCGCAGGAGACCGGAGCGGGGGGCCAGGCCCTCGTGCCGGCGGACCTCCGCCTCGTCCCGCTCCACCACCGCCTCGGGCCGCAGCATCGTCTCCAGCTGGTCCAGGATCACCTCGCGGAAGGGCTCCAGCCCCGCCGCCAGGAAGCCGACCACCACCACCGGCCCGTAGCGGTCGACGATCAGGCCCGGGAGGCCGTCCGCCTCGGCGAAGACGACCCGGCAGGCCTCCGGATCGCCGAGCCGCTGCCGCCGGTAGCGCCAAGCCTCCTCCAGTCGCTCCCGGAACCAGGCCGCATCGATGCGGGCCATGGGATCCGGATCGAGCATCCGGACGGCCAGCTTGGAACGCGGGTTGTAGAAGCCGCAGCCGACCTCGCCGCCCCGCCTGGATTCGACCCGGACCACCTGGCCCGGGCGGATCTCGGGGTCCACCTCCACCACCTCGTCCCGGTAGACCCAGCCGCGCCCCTGCCGGACGGCCTGCGAAGCGGCGCCCGAGATCCGCACCAGCGGCCGGCCGCGCCTACCGCCGGCCTCCTGCGACCGGGGGGTCGCCATGCCTCACCTCCGCTCCTCCACGAAGCCTGCGATCAGCACGGTCCGCTGCCCCGGCTCGCCCAGGTCGAACGTCCGCTCGGGCAGCCCCTGCCACCGCCCATCCCTCCAGAGAATCTCCCGGACGACCGGCCGGGCGTGGACGCCCTGCGGCGCCCGGACCACGACACAGTGCCGGCCGTCCGCCAGGCGGACCAGGCTTCCCTCCGGATAGGGAACGACCAGGTCGGCGAAGGCGGACGCCGCCTCCACGTCCAGATCGTACCCGGCCGCCGCCAAGACGTACTCCACCGCCTCGTGCGGCGGCATGCCCACTCCCCGGGACGGATGCACGGCGTCGACGTACGTGTCCATCACGGCCAGGAGCCTCGCACCGGGGTCGATCGCCTCGCCCCGGAGCCCGCGCGGGAAGCCCGACCCGTCGACCCGCTCGTGGTGCTGGGCCACCGCCGCCCGCGTGCGCGCCGGCCAGGCCAGCGGCGGCTCCATCAGGCCCATCGCCACCTCCACGTGGCGCGGGTCGTCCGCCGGGTAACGGGCCAGGCCGACGTCATGGACGAGCGCCGCCAGAACCAGGTCGTCGCGGGCGCGGGCGCCCAGCCGGCCGAGGGCGAGTATCGCCGCGCCGGTGGCGGTGTGGAGCGCCCGCCGGGAGATCGGAGAGGCGGCGACGTCCGGGTCGGAGATCGCGATCCCGCGCTGGCCGCCGGCCAGCTCCTCGACGATCGCCCGCGCCAGGGAGGGCCCGGGCCCCAACGGCGCCGCGCGCCCTCCGGACCCGGCCAGCTCCTCCAGGTCGTGGAGCCAGTCGAGCACCTGCTGTTGCAGCTTGAGGCTGAGGGAGACATGAGGGCGCACGTCCTCGAGTCCCGGCGCCTCCACGTAGACGTGGCGGACGCCGTGGTCGCCCAGGCGCAGGGCGCCGGCCCGGTCCAGCGAGGCGCCGCGGGCGGCCAGGAGCCTCCCGCGCGCGTCATAGACAGGCTCCAACAGGGTGACAGGAGCCTCCACCTGGTCGATCGGCAGACGTAACAGTCAGACCCGCCTCCCTCGCCGGTCCAGCCCCAGCTTAGTCTCGCCCGCCTCGTACAGGAAGGGTCCCACCGGGCGCAGTCCATGCGCCGCCGCCCCGTTCAGGCTCTCGGTGCTGCCCAGCAGGAGCCACCCGTCCGGCTCCAGCGCCTCCGCCAGGCCCTTCAGGGCACGCTCCTTGCCCGCGGCCGTGAAGTAGATGAGGACGTTCCGGCAGAGGATCAGGTCGAAACGGCCGGGGGGAGGATCGACGAGCAGATCGTGATGCCGGACTCGGACGCGCTCCCGGATCTCCTGGCGCAGCCGCCACCGTCCCGGCGCGACGGGCTCCAGCCAGCGCCGCCGCCGCTCCGGGTCGAGGCCGGCCAGGCCCTCTTCCTCGTACTCGCCCGAGGCCGCCTGCGCCAGCGCCACGTCGTCCACGTCGGTGGCCAGGATCTCCGCCCGTTCCAGCATCCCTTCCTCCGCCAGAAGGATGGCCAGGGAGTATGGTTCCGGACCATTCGAGCAGCCGGCCGACCAGAGGGCGATCGACCGGCGCCGCCGGACCCGGGGCAGCCAGTGCCGCCGGAGGCGCTCGAACTGTTCGGGGTTGCGGAAGAACTCCGAGACGTGGATCGTCAGGAAGCTGACCACCTGCTGCCGGACCGCTTCCTCACGCTCCATGCGGCGCAACAGTTCGGCGAGGCCGTCCACGCCCAGGCGCGCCACCAGGCCGCGCAGCCGCCGTTCCAGCTGCTCGCGCCGGTAGGCGCTCAGGTCCTGGCCGGTCAGGCGCCGGTAGGCGCTGACGAAACCCCACCACTCGCTGTCGCCGAAGCTGCGCGTCGAGTCGTCCCGATCCAGACCCACCCTCACCTCTCGTTCCCCAGCATCTCGGCCACCGCGGCCGGGATCGCCTCCAGATCCAGGACCCGGTCGGCCAGCCCCGCCGTCACCACCGACCTGGGCATGCCGTAGACGACGCACGTCGCCTCCGACTGGGCGATGACGCGACCGCCCGCCGCCCGCACCGCCGCCGAGCCCCGGGTTCCGTCGGCGCCCATGCCGGTCAGGATGACGCTGACCAGGCCGGCTCCCCAGACGGCCGCGGCGCTTTCCAGCGTCGGGTCGACGCTGGGACGCACCCCGTGCTGGGGCGGGTCCTCGCCCAGGCGGACGCGGCGCCGAGGGGAGATGCGCAGGTGGTAACCGGCCGGCGCCACCAGCGCCTGCCGGGAGAGGACCGGTTCGTCTTCCTCCGCCTCCCGCACGGCGATGGGGGCGATGCGGTCGAGCCCGGCGGCCAGCGAACGGGTGAAGCCGCGCGGCATGTGCTGGACCAGGATGACGCCGGCGTCCAGCTCCGCCGGCCAGAGCGGCATCATCCGGTAGAGCGCCTGGGGACCGCCGGTGGAGGCGCCGATCACCACCACGCGTTCGGCCAGGCCTCCCGGCGCGAGCCGTCGTCGCGGCACCTGCGGGGCGGCGTCGGACCGCGCGGGGGCGGCGTGGGAGAGCCCGGCCGTGGCCGCCAGGAGGACCCGCCGGGTCAGCTGCTCGACCATGTTCCGGAAGCCGTCGGGCTCCAGCCCGTCGGGCTTGGCCACGAAGTCGATGGCACCCAGGCGGAGCGCCTCGACCGTCGCCTCGGCGCCGATCCGGGTCCGGCTGGAGAGCATCACCACGGGCAGCGGGTGCCGGCGCATCAGGTGCGCCAGCGCGGTCAGGCCGTCCATGCGCGGCATCTCGATGTCCAGCGTGAGGACGTCCGCGTCCGTGTCCGCCGCCCGCTCCAGCGCCTCGTCGCCGTCGCCCGCCTCGGCGACCACCCGGATCCGGCCGGTCGCCTCCAGGGCCCGGCGGACGCGGGCGCGGAAGAAACGGGAGTCGTCGACCAGGATCACCCGCACGGGACGGCGTCCCGCGCCGGCTCCCGTCTCCTGGCGGGGGGGCAAGGGCTCGCGGCGGCCGGCCTCTTCCGGGTCGGTCCTCATCGCGGGCTCCCCCAGCGCTCCACCGACTGGAGGAGCCGGTCCGGCTGAAAGGGTTTGACCAGGAAGTCCTTGGCGCCGATCTTGATCGCCTCCAGCACCGTCGCCTTCTGCGCCAGGGCGGTGCACATCACCACCCGCGCCCCCGGGTCCTCCGACAGGATCTGGCGGAGGGCGGAGAGACCGTCCATCTGGGGCATGGTGATGTCCAGGAGGACCAGGTCCGGCCGCTCCCTCTGGTAGAGCTCGACCGCCTCCCGCCCGTCGCCCGCCTCCAGCACCTCGTGTCCGTTCTCGCGCAGGAGCTTGGCCGTCCGCATGCGGACGAACTGCGAGTCGTCGACCACCAGCACCCGGCTCATCCGGCCTCACCCTCCAGCCGGGCCGGCTGGGGCAGGTACGCCAGGTGGGCCAGCACGCGCCGGCCCGCCGCCTCGAAGTGGGCCTGGCAGAGGATCCACGGCGGGCCACCGGCCTCGCCGTCCCCGTGCAGCGCCTCCTCCGCCCGCTTCAGCACCACCTCCAGCGGCGCCTCCACCACCGCCGGCACCGACGGGGCCGTCACGCTGCCCGCCTTCTCGCCCAGGACGTTGAGGAAGGAGGTGACGGTCACGTTCCCCACCTCCGCCAGCACCGAGCGCTCCATCTCGCCCAGCTCCTGCGGCGCCGCCTCCCCGGTGAGCGCCCCGATCAGCTCGCGGCAGGAGTCGGCCGAGAAGAGGAGCAGCGCCGTGCCGCCAGGGCCGCCGTCCACGTCGATGCAGACCGCGTCCACCGGATCCCCCCAGTGGCCCAGCGCCGTCCGGACCGCTTCCTCGTCGACGCGCCGGGCCGCCTCCGGGCGGCACTCCACCGGCTGTCCCAGCATGGCCGACAGCGCCGAGCCGGCCTGGCGCAGGCCCGCATCGACCGCGACCGCGAACTCGTCGATGCCCATGCTCATCCCTCCATCCGGGCCGCCAGCATGACCCCGCCCACGTCCAGGACCAGCGCCACACTGCCGTCGCCCAGCACCGCCGCTCCCGCCAACCCCCTCACCTCGTCCAGCCAGCGTCCCAGACCCTTGACCACCACTTCCTGCTCGCCCAGCAGGCGGTCGGCCGCCCAGACCTGGCGCCGCCCCTGGTGGTGGACGACGACGGCGGGCTGGGGCCCCTCCGCCTCCCAGCGCCACCCGCCCTCCAGCGCGACGCGAAGCGAGCCCAGGGGCAGCACCTGCTCCCGCCAGCGGAGGACCGCCTCGCCGCCCACCCGCTCCACCCGCTCCGGCCGGACCTCCACCACCTCGTCGATGGCGCCCAGGGGGATGGCGACGGGGATCGCGTCCACCTCCAGGAGCAGCGCGCGCAGGATCGCCACCGTCAGCGGCAGCTGGAGGACGAAGCGGGTGCCCTCACCGGGCTTCGACTCCACCTCCACCTGGCCGCCGATGCGCTCCACGTTCCGCCGAACCACGTCCATGCCGACGCCCCGGCCGGAGATCTCGGTCACCCGGCCGCTGGTGGAGAAGCCCGGCAGGAAGATCAGCTCCACCGCCTCGCGGTCGCTCACCTGGCGCGCCTGCTCCGCCGTCAGGAAGCCCTTCTCCACCGCCTTGCGCCGCAGCGCCGCAGGATCGATGCCCGCGCCGTCGTCGGAGACGGCGATGCGGATCGTGTTCTCCTCCCGCCAGGCGGCCAGTTCGATCCGCGCCCGCTGCGGCTTCCCCGCCCGCCGCCGCTCTTCCGGCGGCTCCACCCCGTGGTCGACGGCGTTCCGGAGCAGGTGGACCAGCGGATCGGCGATCCCCGTCGCCACGGAGCGGTCCAGTTCCGTGGCCTCGCCCTCCATGACGAAGTCGAACTCCTTGCCCGTGCTCCGCGCCAGCTCCCGCATCATGCGCGGGAAGCGGCGGAAGAGCGAGGAGAGCGGCTGCATCCGCGCCCGCGTCACGGTGGACTGGAGCTCCTCGCTCAGCCGCGCCAGGTGCTCCACCACCTCGTCCAGCGAGGTGTCGTCCCCGCCCGCCGCCAGCCGCCTGGCCGCCTCCCCCAGCCGGTTCCGGTCGACCACCAGCTCGCCGATCAGATTCATCAGCTGGTCGAGGAGGCCCACCTCCACCCGCAGCGTCTCGGCCGGCCCCTCCGGGGAGGCGACGCCCGCCACGGCCGCCCGCGGCGCCGCCTCGGGGCGCGGCGCGCGGGCGGGCTGCCGGCCAGGCGCGGGCGCAGCCGCACCCGGCCCCGCCACGACCGGCGCTGCGCCGCCCACCCGCTCCACCGCGACCACGTCGGGCACCGCCCGGATCTCCCGCAGAACCTCCTCGCTCTCCCCGCGGAAGCGGAGGCGGAGCCGCTCGAACTCCTGCCCGGCCTCGATGGCCGCCTCGTCCGGCTCCGAAGCCACCACGCGGCCGCCCGCGTCGCGCACCGCCTGGAGGACCTGGTAGGAGCGGACGGAGAGAAAGGGGCAGTCCCGGGCGAAGCGGATCTCGACCTCGGTCTCGTCAGGGGCTTCGCCGGTCGACGCCTCGCCGAGGAGGCCGACGGCCGCACCTCCGCTCGCCGCTGTCCCTTCCGTCTCCGCGGCGGGTGCGGCCGCTGCCAGGCCCAGCTCCGCCCGGATGGCATCCACCTCGACCAGCATGCGGTCGATCTCGTCCGGGCCGGGGGCCGCCGCCCCGTGCCGGAGCGGTTCCAGGCGGCTCTCCAGCGCATGGGCCCGGCCGGCCACCCCGTCCAGCCCGGCGGCACCCGCGTTCCCCTTCAACGTGTGCGCCGCCCGGAAGAGAGACTGCACCTGCTCGGGAGAGGGGGTCCCCCCCGCGAGGCCGACCAGCCCCTCCTCCAGGGCTTCGAGAAGCTCCTCCGCCTCCTCGAGGAAGAGGCGGCTCTCCTCCTCGCTCAGCCCCGGCAGCTGGAGGCCGCGGACGCCCATCGCCTAGGCCCCCGGCCGGGCGGCGCTCACGGCGGCGGAGCGCTGGTGCGCGTCCAGCACCCTCTCCAGCGCCAGGAAGATGATCAACCGGTCCTCCAGGCGCGCCACGCCGCGGAGGAAGGAGGCGTCCTCCCCGCGCACCAGCTCGCCCGGCGGATCGATCCGGTCCGCGGGGACCTGGAGCACCTCGCTCACGCCGTCCACCAGCATCCCGATCAACTCGTCGCCGTCCTCCACCACCACGATCCGGGAGAGGGGGCCCGGCTCGGCGGCGGCCAGCCCGAGGCGACGCCGGAGGTCGATCACCGGGATGATCCGTCCCCGCAAGTTGATGACGCCCAGCACGAAGGAGGGCGCCTGCGGCACCCGGGTGACGGGCTGGAAGGCGAGCACCTCGCGGACGCTGCCGATGTCGGCCCCGTACGCCTGCCCGTCCAGCTCGAGCACCACGACCTGCCGGCCCTCCGCAGCCCGGCCCGCCTCCGTCTCCGGCTGGCTCATGCGGCCTCCCCCTCCCTGCCCGCCCAGCGGTAGCGCCCCACGACACCCGTCAGCCGGCTCGCCAGCTGTTCCATCCGCGCCGTCATCCCCTCCGTCTCCTCCACAGCCTCGCCCGCGCGGGTGAGCAGGTCGCGGAGCGCGGCCACCCGCTCCACCGTCTCGTCGACCAGCCGGCCGGTCTGCTCCACCGCTTCCTGCACCTGCCGGCTGGAGGCGGCCATCTGCTCGGCCGCGGCCGCGTTCTCCTCGGCCACGCCGGCCACGCCCTCCATCGCCCGGACCGCCTGCTGGGCGTCGTCGTCGGCGCCCTGGGCCGAGCCGGCGATGGCGCCGATCGGCTCCTTCACCCGCTGCACCTGTTCGAAGATGCCCGCCAGCGTCTCCAGCGTCCGCTCGATCTCCGTCGAGCCGCTGTTCACCTGCTCGCTGCTGGCGCGCATGGCCGCCACCACGGCGTCGGTCTCGCTCCGCAGCGCCTCGACGCGCCGGGCGATGTCGCGGCTGGCCTCGCCACTCCGTTCCGCCAGGTGGCGGATCTCCGAGGCGACCACGGCGAAGCCGCGGCCGTGCTCGCCCGCCCGGGCGGCCTCGATGGCGGCGTTGAGCGCCAGCAGGTTGGTCTGGTCGGCGATCTCGGTGATGCTCTCCACGATCCGCCCGATCTCCTGCGAGGCGTTGCCCAGCGCTTCCACCCGCTCGGCGGTGGCCAGGACGGCCGCCCGCAGCGTCTCCATACCGGCATGGCTCGACTCCAGGTCGCTCCGCCCGCGCGCCGCATCGCTCGCGATCCGGCCGTAGGCGCGGTCCAGCTCGTCGGCGGCGTGGCGGATCTCGCTGACGCGGGCGGCCATGCGGTTGAGCAGCACGTGGAGTTCCTGGGTCCCGCGGGCCTGGTCCGCGGCGCCACCGGCCACCTGCTCGATGGCCTGCCGGAGCTCGGCCAGGGCGTGGCTCATCTGTTCGCCCGCCAGCCTCTGCGCCTCCGAGCCTCGGTCGACCGCCTCGAACCCCGCCAGGCCCTTCTGGAGGAGCTCGGCGATCGACCGGCCTCGCTCCGCCAGCCGGCGGGCATCCCCTCCCAGCTGCGAAGCGGTCTTGGCCAGGGCGGCCACCGCCTCGGCGAGACGGTCGGCCATGGCATTGAAACTGCCCGCCAGTCCGGCCAGCTCGGCGCTCCCGGCGCGGGGGCCGGTGACACGCACATCCAGGCGCCCCTGCTCTCCCAGCAGGGCGGCCGCCTGGGCCACCCGGCGGACGGGGTCGACCACCTCGCGGACGATCAGCCAGGCGCCGGCGAAGCCGACCAGGCAGACCAGGAGCGCCGCCGCCAGCCAGAGGTCGCCCAGCAGCTCCCAGGGACCGCCCGGCCGGGCGGCCGCCAGCTGGCGGGTGGTCCAGAGCCCGAGCCCGGAGCTGGCCAGCACGATCACCGCCATGGCGGCGGTGGCGCCCAGGATCTTTCCAGCCAGGCTGACGCGGAGAAGACGATGAAGCATGGCAGATCCCCTCGATTCGGGCTCGCTCTTCGGCTTCGGATGCGGCTGGAGCGGCGGGGCGATCTCCCGGGCGGTTCGCCCGTGGAGCCGAGACCGTTCCTCTGATACCATCGAAGCCCACCGCTGCCGGATTTAGGCGTGGAAAGCGAAGGCGGCCCCACAGAACGGCAGCGGAGGCCGCCGCCCCTCCGGCCGAGGGGGGTCCGCGCCCGGGGTTGCGGGTGTACACTGATCGGGAACGGTTCTCGCGGAGGTGCCACCCCTTGGGCAAGGTGCGCGACCTGAACGCTTACCGGCGCGAGCGCTGGCGCCGGCAGCGGAGCGAAGCCATCCGGAAGCGGGCTTTGCGCGTGATCCGCGGCGGTGGCGCCGGGCCGAGCTGGTGGCCGCTGGCCGTCCTCTTCGCGGGTCTGGGGCTCCTCTCCCTGCTTCTCGCAGCGCTCTAGGCACCCGGCTTCGGCACCCGGTCATCGCGCCAGGATTCTCGTCAACGATCCCTCTTTTTTCCCTGCTTTCCATTATGTTCAGCGTCAGCTTTGCCGAATTATGCTGATTCTGGGGCTCCTTAGACCGCCCGGAGCCCTATAATACTGAAGCACAACCGCTCTCCCCGCCGCCCTGCGGGGGCGGCCGGGGAACGGAGGTGCACCAGGCATGGACGATGTCTTCGAGTTGATCGACGAGTACCGTCGGTCCCATGCCGAGGAAGCGTGGAGCGGGACCTTCCGCGACTACCTGCCCATGGTCATCGAGAATCCCCGTCTTGCCCGTCGCGCCCACGAGCGGCTATGGGACATGATCCGCGAGCGCGGCTCGGAGGTCGACGAACAGACCGGGGTGGAACGGTACCGGTTCTTCGGCGACGATCTCTTCGGCGTGGACGAGGCGGTCGCCCAGGTGGTGGAGTACTTCAAGGCCGCCGCCATGGGCTCCGACGTCCGGCGCCGCATCCTCCTCCTGTACGGCCCGCCCTCCAGCGGGAAGTCCGAGCTGGTCATCCTCCTCAAGCGCGGGCTGGAGGAGTACTCCCGGACGGCCGAGGGCGCCATCTACGCCATCGCCGACTGCCCGCAGCACGAGGATCCGCTCCACCTGATCCCCCACCGGCTGCGACCGGAGTTCCGGCAGCGGTACGGCATCGACATCGAGGGCGAGCTCTGCCCCCGCTGCGCGCTGGAGCTGAAGGAGAGCTACGAGGGCGACATCTATCGCGTCCCGGTGCAGAGGATCTTCCTTTCGGAGAAGGACCGGGTCGGCATCGGCACCTTCGTCCCGTCGGATCCGAAGAGCCAGGACATCTCCGAGCTGGTGGGCTCGCTGGACCTGGCCCGGATCGGAGAGTACGGCGCCGAATCGGATCCGCGCGCCTACCGCTTCGACGGCGAGCTGAACATCGCCAACCGCGGGCTGATGGAGTTCATCGAGATGCTCAAGGCCGACCCGCGCTTCCTCTACGTCCTCCTGACCCTCGCCCAGGAGCGGAACATCAAGACCGGGCGCTTCCCGCTGATCTACGCGGACGAGTGCGTGGTCGCCCACACCAACGAGGTGGA
The DNA here is from genome assembly GCA_029961055.1 of Bacillota bacterium. NCBI lineage: Bacteria > Bacillati > Bacillota > Bacillota bacterium. The sequence continues at coordinate 38,221 of JASBVM010000002.1, read as the reverse complement.
GTACCAGCAGTTCCTGAGCGACGAGACCTCTCAGGCGCTCCGCGACCGCATGATCGCCGTCCGGTTCCCCTACAACCTGAAGCTCTCGGAGGAAGTGCGCATCTACCGGAAGCTCCTCTCCCAGTCCAACCTCCACGGCGTCCACATCGCCCCGCACACGCTCGAGGTGGCCTCCATGTTCGCCATCATGACGCGCCTGGAGGACTCGAACCGGCCCGGCCTCAGCCGCGTCAAGAAGATGCACCTCTACAACGGCGACGAGGTGGAGGGCTACAGCAGCCGGGACGTCAAGAAGATCCGGGCCGAGAGCGAGAACGAGGGGATGTTCGGGATCTCGCCCCGCTTCGTGATGAACCGCATCGCGGCCGCCTTCACGCGGCCGGGGGTCACCTGCGTCAACCCCATCGACATCCTCCTCTCGCTCAAGGAGGGCGTGGACGATCTGGCGGAGCTGGGCCGCGAGAAGCGGGAGGAGTACGAGCAGCTGATCGCCGACGCCCGCCGGGAGTACGACGAGATCGCGCGAACCGACGTGCAGAAGGCCTTCTTCGTCTCCTTCGAGGACGAGATCCGGACGCTCCTGGACAACTACCTGGACAACGTCGAGGCCTACCTGGAGCACGCGCGGATCAGCGACCCCATCACCGGCGAGGAGCGCGAGCCGGACGAGCGGCTGATGCGCTCCATCGAGGAGAAGGTGGCCGTCTCCGAGAGCGGCAAGGACGCCTTCCGCAACGAGATCATGCGCAAGGTGGCCATCGCCGACCGCCGGGGCGAGCGCTTCGACTACACCTCGCACGAGAAGCTGCGCACGGCTCTGGAGCGGCAGCTCTTCGACGAGCGGCGGGATACCATCCGCCTCACGGTCACCTCCCGCAACCCGGACGAGGAAGAGCTGAAGCGGATCAACCAGGTGGTGGACACACTCACCCAGCGCGAGGGGTACTGCGCCACCTGCGCCAACGAGCTCCTCAAGTACGTCTCCTCGCTGCTCTCGCGCGAGAAGTGAACCGCTTCGCGGGAGGGGTGACGGATGCCTGACGAGCTTCCTTGGGAACTTCGCCGCCGTGGGGTCCGCGACGCGCGGCGCCACGACCAGAGGGTGCGCGAGGCGATCCGGGAGAACCTCCGCCACCTGGTCACCGAAGAGGCGATCATCGGTTCCGATGGCCAGCGCCTGGTGCGGGTGCCGATCCGCTACCTCGACCGCTACCATTTCCGGTACGGTCTCCCCCAGTCGCACCAGGGCGTCGGGCAGGGAAAGGGCGAGCCGGGCGACCGTCTCGTCGAGCCGGCGGCCGGCGGCGGAGCCGGCCAGGCCGGCGACGCGCCGGGCGAGCTGACCTTCGAGACCGACCTGACCGTCCAGGAGCTGGCGCGGATGATGCTGGAGGACCTGGACCTGCCCTGGCTGGAGCCCAAGGGACGGCAGACCCGGGTCCACGAGCTCCGTTTCGACGAGGTGCGCCGGGTGGGCTCGCTGGCCAACGTCGACAAGCGCCGCACGCTCCGCGAGAACCTGAAGAGGAGGGCCGCGCGCGGAGAACCCCGGCCGGGCGAGTTCGTGCAGGACGATCTGCGCTACCGCAGCTGGCGCGAGGAGCCGCGGCCCCGCATGCAGGCGGCCGCCTACCTCCTGCTCGACCGCTCGGCGAGCATGACGCTCGACAAGAAGTACATCGCCAAGGCCTTCTTCTTCTGGATGGTCCAGTTCCTCCGCACCCGCTACGAGAAGGTGGAGATCGTCTTCATCGCCCACGACGCCGAAGCGCGGCTGGTGGACGAGAGGACCTTCTTCGGGATCGGCTCGGCGGGCGGGACCATCTGCTCCAGCGCCTACCGGGCGGCCCTGGACCACATCCGCCGCCACCACCCGGCCGGCCAGTGGAACAACTACGTCTTCCACTTCTCCGACGGCGACAACTTCCCCGAGGACAACGCCGCCGCCGCCCAGGCCGTCCGCGAGCTGCTGGCCGAGAGCCGGATGGTGGGCTACGGCGAGATCGTGGAGGCGGCCGGCGCCTCCTTCTACGGCGGCCTGGAGCGCGACGCCCGCGGCCGGGAGGGCCGCGCGCGAACGCTGGAGCGGCCGAAGAGCCTCTTCGGGCGGGCCCTGGCCAGGGTCGACGATCCGCACTTCGTGGCCGTCGCCATCCACCGTCGGGAGGACGTCTACGCCGCGTTGCGAGCCTTTCTCCTGGCCGACCACGGGGGTGAGGGCGATGCCGCTGGAACCGCTTCCTGAGCGTTTCGAGGAGGTGCTGGAGCAGGCCAGGGTGCTGGGGCTCGACTTCTTCGACCTGCGCTTCGAGGTGGTGCCGGAGGAGATCATGGCCGAGCTGGCCGCCTACGGGCTGCCCACCCGCGCCCAGCACTGGTCGTACGGCCAGGTCTACAACCGCAACCGGATCTTCGGGCAGATGGGCCTCTCGCGCGTTTACGAGATCGTGCTCAACAACGACCCCGCCTACGCCTTCCTGCTGGACACCAACCGGCCGGTGGAGAACCTGCTGGTGGTCGCCCACGTCGCCGCCCACGCCGACTTCTTCAAGAACAACGTCCTTTTTCAAGGAAGCAACCGGCACATGGTGGCGGAGGCGGCCGACCACGCGCAGCGCATCGACCGCTACCGGGAGGAGGTGGGCGACGAGCGGGTGGAGCACGTGATGGACATCGCCATGGCGCTGGAGCAGCACGTCGACTTCCCCCAGGGGCTCCATCGCCGCCGCTATGCGGAGGAGGCGCCCGGCAGGAAGCCGCCCGCCCCGCGTCGCGACCCCGCCGAGGAGCGGTACAACGAGCTCTTCACGGAGGAGGAGCGCCCCGCACCCCGGGAAGAGGTCGCGGCGCTGCCACCGCTCCCTCCCCGCCCCGAGCGGGACCTGCTCTGGTTCCTGGCCAACTACGCGCCGCTGGCGCCGTGGGAGCGGGATATCCTGGAGATCCAGCGCGAGGAGTCCTACTACTTCTATCCGCAGTTCGCCACCAAGATCCTGAACGAAGGCTGGGCCACCTTCTGGCACGCCCGCATCCTGGAGGAGCTCCGCTCGCTGAGCGCGGAGGAGACGCTGGAGTACGCCCGTCTGCACGCGGCGGTGGTCCAGCCCGGAGGGCGCCTCCAGATCAACCCTTACTACCTGGGCTACCGGATCCTGCGCGACATCGAGGAGCGCCTCGGCATGGAGCAGCTCTGGCGGGTCCGGAGCAGCGACGACGACGTCTCGCTCATCCAGAACTTCCTCACGCCCGAGCTGGCCGAGGAGATGGAGCTCTTCACCTACGGGCCGCGGGGCCGGATGGCCTCCGCCGGGCGGGGACCGGATCTGGAGATCAAGAGCCGCGACATCGACCAGGTGCGCGAGTTCCTCTGCCGTCCCCGGTACAACTACGGCGTGCCCCTGGTGGCGGTGACCGAGGTCCGGCACGGCCAGCTCTACCTCGAACAGCTGGACCGGCATATCTCGGGCCTCGACCTGGAGTACGCCAAGAAGACGCTGGAGTACATCGGCGAGCTCTGGCGGGGACCGGTCCGGCTGATCACCACGGACGGCGAGGGGCGCGAGCTGGAACTGGCCTGGGACGGCCACGAGGGCCGGCCCGGCCGGCGCTAGGAGGGCGAGACGCCCCCGGCCGCCCCGGCCGGCGATCCCTCGCGGCCCTGCGCCTCCAGCCAGGCGGTGCTCGAGGCCACCACGGCGACGGGCTCGGGCCCGGTCAGGATGGCGTGCGGGTAACCGGGGTAGAGCCGGATCGTGGCGCCGGGCACGCTCCGGGCCAGCGCCGCCACCCGCTCCTCGTCGACCAGCGGGTCGGCGCCGGGCAGGAGCCAGAGCGAGGGCACGCGCAGCTCCGGGGCACGGGCGGCCAGCGCCTCGCCGGCGCGGACCACCTCCATCCCCCAGCGCACGGTGAACTCCCTCCCCAGCGTCCCCGGGGGCAGGCCGGGCATCTCGCCCCGGCCGAGGAGCGGCGCCGTCAGGCGCGGAACCAGGCGGGAGGCGACGCGCCCCAGGAGACGGACGGGGCGGCTCATCTCCCGGACCAGCAAGAGTGCCGGCGCGCTCAGCACGACCCCCTGCCAGCTGCCGGGCTGCTCCAGCGCCAGCTCCAGCGCCACCAGCCCGCCCATGCTCTCGCCCCAGAGGAAGCGCGGCTCCGCCATCCGTTCGGCCAGCGGAGCCGCATCACGGGCATAGCGTTCGAATCGCTCCACGTCCCCCTTGCGCCCGCCCGAGGCGCCATGCCCCCGAAGGTCTGGGACCCAGACCGACCATCCCCGGGTGGCCAGCTCGGCGGCGAAGGGCTCGTAGAGGCCGCCATGGGCGCCCGCGCCGTGGAAGACCAGGATGTCGCCGTGCCGGGGTCCCCGCGCCTCCCAGCGGCGCAGGACCAGCACCGTACCGTCGTCCGCGCGAAACGTCTCCAGCTGATCCGGCTCGAAGCCCCGCCAGGGCCGAAGCCTGTGGCCGTTCCCGTTGCGCACCACCGTCGCCATCGCCATGCCTCCGTTCGGGCTCGGGCGGCGGGCGCAGGCTCGGGTGGGGGCGCCCCGGCCTCAGCCCCGCGGCGCTCCCGTGGCCAGCGGCAGGTCGCCGGTCGCCTCGGGGGCCCCTTCCGCCGCCGGGAGCGGAGCCGAAGCCGGCTGGCCCCGCCGCGCGGCTTCGCGCGGCTCGCGGGCACCGGCCGCCGCGCCCGCCTCCGCCCGGCCGCCCCACCTCTCCACCGCCAGGAAGGCGAGGTTGAGCAGAATGCCCACCCCGGTCGCCAGGGCCATCCCCTCCAGATGGAAGCGGCCCAAGTCGACCACCGTGCCGCCCAGGCCGACCACCAGGGTGACGGAGGAGAGCATCAGGTTCTTCTGGTTACTATAATCCACCCGGCCATCCACCAGCATGCGCAGGCCCGAGGAGGCGATGGTGCCGAAGAGGAGGACCGAGACGCCCCCCATCACCGGCTGCGGGATGGCGTGGATGGCGGCGCCCAGCTTGGGCACGAAGGCGAGGAGTGCGGCCAGGAGCCCGGCGCCGCCGATCACCGAGACGCTGTAGACGCGGGTGATCGCCATCACGCCCAGGTTCTCGCCGTAGGTGGTGCTGGGCGGGCCTCCCATGAAGGAGGCGACGACGGTGGCGATGCCGTCGCCGAGGAGCGAGCGGTGGAGGCCCGGCTTCCGGAAGAAGTCGCGGCCCACGATGGAGTTGGCCACGAAGAGGTGGCCGATGTGCTCGGTCAGCGTCACCAGCGCCACCGGCGCCACCAGCGCGATGGCGGCCCAGTTGAAGGCAGGCGTGGTGAAGTGGGGCAGCCCGATCCAGGGCGCGCTGCGGACGGCGCTCCAGTCGACCAGTCCCTGGGTGGCGGCGAAGGCGTAACCGACCACCACCCCGGTGAGCACCGGCACGACGGAGAGGAAGCCGCGCCCGAAGACCGCCACGGCCAGCGCGACGCCCAACGTCACCGCCGCCACCAGCACGTGCTGCGGGACCAGAGCGCCGTGGGCGTCCCGCATGGCCATCTGGACGGCGGTCGGCGCCAGCCCCAGGCCGATGACGATGACGATGGCGCCGACGAAGGCGGGCGGCATCAGGGTGTGGATCCAGTCGCTGCCCAGGCGGGAGACCAGGGCGGCGACGACGACGTAGACGAGCCCGGCCGCCACGCCACCGCCCAGGGCGGCCGGAAGGCCGTACGCCTTGGCGGCGGCGATCATGGGCGCGATGAAGGCGAAGCTGGAGCCCAGGTAGGACGGAACCTGGAAGCGGGTGGACAGGATGTAGATCCAGGTGCCCACCCCGCTGGCGAGCAGGGCGATGCTGGGATCGAGGCCCACCAGGTAGGGGACCAGGACGGTCGCCCCGAACATGGCGAACATGTGCTGGAGGCTGAGCGGTAGGGCCTCCGCCACGGGCGGGTGCTCCTCGGGCATCAGGATCCTGCGCGTACTCATCGTTCCCCTCCTCCTCCGGAGGCGATCTCGAGGCGAGAAGGCGACAAAAAGCCCGGACGCTTCCGTCCGGGCCCTCAGCTTCCGCGCATCCGGATCCCCCCATTTCGCCCTCGCAGGAGCGATTTAATGGTCGATCGTTCGCGGTCAGTCTAACACCGCCCGCTCGGCCTGTCCATCGGATCCGCTCCCGGCGCCCAGGAGCGCGGCCAGGTCCGCCTCCTCCAGCGGCCGGAGCCGCCATCCGAAGACCGCGGCGGCCTCCTCCACGAAGACCGGCACCACCTGGTCGAGGGGGATCCGCCGCCCCGCCTCCCGGCTGAGCGAGGTGGCGCCGTGGCCTTCGATGCCGCAGGGGACGATCCAGCCGAACGGCGCCAGATCGTTCTCCACGTTGAGCGCCATGCCATGGAGGCTGACGCCCTCCCGGATGCGCATGCCCACCGCAGCCAGCTTCTCCGGTCCGCACCAGGCGCCCGGGTAGCCGGCCCAACGCCCCGAGCGGACCCCGAAGCGGTCCGCCACGCGGATCGCGACCTCTTCCACCTGGCGGACGAGGCGGGCCACATCACCGTCCACCGTCTCCAGACCCACCAGGAAGTAGGCGACCAGCTGGCCCGGTCCGTGGTAGGTGACGTCCCCGCCGCGGTCGGACTCGACCAGCTCCACCCCCCGCCGCTGGAACTCTTCCTGGGGGAGGAGGAGGTGCTGCTTGCCGCCGGCCCGCCCCAGGGTGACCACCGGCCGGTGCTCGAGCACCAGCAGCACGTCAGGCACCCGGGCCGCCACCCGGGCGGCGTGGATCCGCTTCTGGAGCTCCCACACCGCCCGGTAGGGCCGCGGTTCCCGCAGCCTGACCCACCAGGCCTCCCGCGGGTCGCTCATTCGGAGTCCCCCTGCCCTTCGGGGAGAGGGAACTCCTCGTCCAGCATGCGGAGAATCTCGGCAAAGGTGCTGATCACTTCATGGACGTACGTCTCGTTGATCGAGTCCGGGTCCCGGACCCACTCGGCGACGATCTGCGCCTCCGCCTCCGCGGGGTCGAAGCTTCCCGCGTCGTAGCGCTGGACCAGGCTGAGGTGCGCCCGGTCGGCATGGGCCGCGCTCAGCTCGGCGGAGACGCGGTCCCACATGGAAACCGCGCTGGGGCCCAGCCGCTCCTGCGAGATGGTGATGGTCGTCTCCAGGACCAGGGGCTGCTCTTCCAGCGGTTCTTCCTCGCCCTGCGCCGCCATCTCGTCCAGGACGTTGACCCAGAAGCGGATCTCGCCCGAGAGCGTGTAGTCGTCCTCGGGCTGTCCAGGCAGACGGACGTAGCAGTCGAACTCGCGCTCGTACGTGTCGAGGCCGATCGACTCCATCACGCGACCACTCAGGGTCAGCTGGTCCTCGACCGAGGCCAGGACCCAGTTCTTCAGCTGGTCGTAAAGACTGAGCGCGCTCGCCCTCGTAGCCGATCCCTCCCCCGACGCCGGCCGCGCAGGTGCGACACGATGGCGGCAACCCCGCACGACCGCCGGTCGCGGCTCGGACCCACGATACCGCAGCCGGGGGGACCCGCCAACACCCGCCCGCCTCTCTTCGATCATATCCCGCTCGAGGCGGGGAGACGGCCCGGGCGCTCGCCCGGCTCCGGCGAACCTCCCGGCCGGGTCACCCCCTGTCCCCGCTCGATCGGGCCGGCCGTGCGCAGCGCGTGCCGCTCCCGGAGCTCGGCCAGGAGGTCGCTCCAGCTCGCGCCCTCGCGGCGCAGGAGGAGGAGCAGGTGGAAGAGGAGGTCGGCGCTCTCCTCGATCAGGCGCCGCCGGCCCTGGCCGGCCGCCAGGACCACCTCCACCGCCTCCTCGCCCACTTTCTGGCGGAGCCGCTCGTCGCCGCGCCGGGCGAGCCCGGCCACGTAGGAGCCGGGGGGCATCTGCCGGAGCCGCTCGTCGACCAGCCGCTCCAGCTCGTCGAGGAAGCCCGCGGGCGGGTCCCCCCAGCAGCTGGCCGTGCCCAGGTGGCAGGCCGGCCCCTCGGGCAGGACCCGGTAGAGGAGCGCGTCGCCGTCGCAGTCCAGCGACACCTCCAGGACGCGCTGGCCGTGTCCCGAGCTCTCGCCCTTCCTCCAGAGCCGCTGCCGGGACCGGCTCCAGAACCAGGCGCGGCCCTCGCGGAGCGTCCGCTCCAGCGCCACCCGGTCGGCCCAGGCGAGCATCAGGAGCTGCCCGCTCTCCGCGTTCTGGACCACCACCGGGCAGAGGCCGCGCTCGTCCCAGCGGACCGCCGCCGGGTCGACAGGCCGCGCCCGGCGCGGCGGCATCTGGTCCGGCTTCCGGGAGGCGGGGCGGACGGGTGCCGGACGGACCGGGACGCCCGCCGCCGCCAGCGTCGCCTTCAGCTCACCCAGGCCCATCTCGCCGAAGTGGAACCGGGAGGCGGCCAGCGCCGCCGCGGCGCGCGTTCGGCGGAAGAGCTGGACGAAGTGGTCGGCCTCCCCGGCGCCGCCGGAGGCGATCACCGGCACCTCGACCCGGTCTGCGACGGCCGCGGTCAGCTCCAGGTCGTACCCCTGCCCGGTCCCGTCGCGGGCCACCGAGGTGAGCAGGATCTCGCCGGCGCCCCGGCGGACCGCCTCCTCCGCCCAGGCGACCGCGTCCAGCCCGGTCGCCTGGCGCCCGCCCTCCACCACCACCTCCCAGCGGAAGCCGGCGCCGACGGGTGCCGGGCGGGCGTCGATGGCCACCACCACGCACTGGGAGCCGAAGCGGCGGGCGGCCTCCTCGATCAGCTCGGGGCGGCGGACGGCGGCGGTGTTGACGGAGACCTTGTCCGCACCGGCCCGGAGCAGCGCCTCCACGTCCTCCAGCCGCCGCACCCCGCCGCCGACGGTGAGCGGGACGAAGAGCCGGCGCGCGGTGCGGCGGACGGCGTCCAGCAGGGGGCCGCGCCCCTCCCGGGAGGCGCTGACGTCGAGGAAGACCACCTCGTCGGCACCTTCCTCGCCGTAGCGCGCGGCCAGTTCGGCGGGATCGCCCGCGTCGCGCAGGTTCTCGAAGCGGATCCCCTTCACCACCCGCCCGTCCCTGACGTCGAGGCAGGGAATGATGCGGCGGTACCAGGTCACGTCGGACCACCTCCCAGGCGGATGCGCCCTTCGTAGAGGGCGCGGCCGACGACGAGCCCGCGCAGCCCGCGATCCTCCAGCGTGGCCGCCCGCTCGACGTCCTCCTGGCCGGCGAAGCCTCCTGCCGCCCACCAGGCGAGGCCCCCGGGCAGCACCTCCAGATAGGGCGCCGGGTCGAAGCCGGCCAGCGTCCCGTCGCGGGAGACGTCGCTCAGCAGGACCTCCCGGAGACCCGCCTCCCGCCACCGGGAGAGGAGGGCGCGGGGCTCCAGCGCTTCCTCCCGCAGCCAGGCGGCCGTGGCCGGGCGGCCGGCGCGCAGGTCGAGCTGGGCCGTGACGCGCTCCGCGCCCCAGCGGGCCACCGCCGCCGCCAGCAGCTCGGGATCCCGGACGGCGGCCGTGCCCAGGATGACCCGCGAGACGCCGGCGGCGAAGGCGGCCTCGAGATCCTCCCGGCGCCGCAGGCCGCCGCCCAGCTCCACGGGCACGCCCAGCGCGGCGATCCGCTCCACCAGGGGAAGCTGCGCGGGACGGCCCAGCCGGGCGCCCTCCAGGTCGACCACGTGCAGGCGCGGGGCGCCTTCCGCCTGCCAGCGGCGCGCCGCCTCGAGCGGGTCGAGGGCGAAGAGCGGCCGGTCGAAGTCGCCTTGCCGGAGGCGGACCGCGCGCCCCTCCAGCAGATCGATGGCGGGCACGATCAGCATCCGCACCGCCTCGCGAACCGGCCCAGCAGGGCGAGCCCGGCCGGGCCGCTCTTCTCCGGGTGGAACTGGCTGCCCCAGAGGTTGCCCCCGGCGGCGACCGCCGCCAGGCGGAGGCCGTTGTACTCCGCCCAGGCCCAGCGGAGGTCGCCCGCGGGCGGGCCGGCCGCCTCGACCGCGACCGCGTAGCTGTGGACGAAGTAGAAGGGCTCGCCCCGCCCGGTGCCCTCCAGCGGGGCAGGGGGCTCCCCCTCCCAGTGGACGGGGCTCCAACCCACGTGGGGCACGGGATCGCCGGGAGGAAGCCGACGGACCACGCCGGGGAGGAGGCCGAGCCCGGGAAGGGGGTGGCCGGGGTCGGAAGCTCCTTCCTCCGACCCCTGGAAGAGGAGCTGGAAGCCGAGGCAGATGCCCATCACCGGCATCCCCTCCTCCGCCAGCCGCCGGACGCTCTCCGCCACGCCGCTCCGGCGGAGGCGCTCCATGGCGGGGGCGAAGGCGCCCACGCCGGGGAGGAGGATGCCGTCGGCGGCGGCGAGCCGCTCCCCCGCACCCGCCTCGTCCACGCCGACCAGGCGCCAGGACGCGCCCACCGCGTCCAGCGCGGCGCCCAGGCTGAACAGGTTGCCGACGCCGGCGTCGATCACGGCCAGAGACAGCGCCGCCACCTCCTCAGTGTTCGATCCAGCCCTTGGTGGAAGGGACCCCCCGGCGGCGCGGGTCCGGCTCCACCGCCTGGCGGAGCGCCAGGGCGGCCGCCTTCCAGGTGGCCTCCAGCACGTGGTGGGGCTGCGCGCCGGCCAGCGTCCGCAGGTGGAGCGTCATCCGCCCCTCGGCGGCGAAGGCGCGCCAGAACTCCGCCGCCAGGTCGCTGTGGAAGAGGCCGAAGGCGCGCGGTGCCACCTCCACCCCCCAGTCGAGGAAGGGACGGCCGGAGAGGTCGACGGCCGCCAGCACCAGCGTCTCGTCCATCGGCGGCGCCGCCCAGCCGAAGCGGCGGATGCCGGCGTGGTCGCCCAGCGCCTCCCCCAGTGCCCGGCCCAGACAGAGGCCGACGTCTTCCACCGTATGGTGGGCGTCCACCTCCAGGTCGCCCTCCGCCTCCACCTCCAGGTCGAAGAGACCGTGGCGGGCGAATGCGTCCAGCAGGTGCTCGAAGAAGGGCAGGCCGGTGCGGAGCGAGGCGGAGCCCTCCCCGTCGAGGTCCAGCGCCAGGCGGATGCGCGTCTCCCGGGTCACCCGCTCCACCGTCGCCCTGCGCGGCGCCGCCCCGGCCCCCGGCGCCCCCGGCTCCTCCGGCCTCATCCCGCCACCTCCCGGAGCCCCACCAGCCGGCGGAGCACCTCCAGCGCCCGCTCGTCCTCCTCCGGACGGGCGACGCTCCAGCGGAGCGCCGCGCGCAGCCGCTCCACCTCGCCGCCCAGGTAGCGCAGGAGCACGCCCCGGTCGGCCAGGGCCCGCCAGAGCCGCACCGCCTCCCAGCCGCTCCCCGCCGGGTTCACCTCGACCAGGAGGAAGTTGGTCCGGCTGGGCACCACCGCCAGCCCCGGGATCCGCTCCAGCTCCGCCGCCAGGCGCTCCCTTTCCGCCACCAGGGCGGCAATCCAGCGGCGGACCTGCGCGAGCCGCTCCGGCTCCAGGAGCATGCGCCCCGCCTCGACGGCGACGGTGTTGACGCTGTAGGGCGCCAGCACCGCGCGCAGGCGGTCGACCGCCTCGGGCCTCCCCAGGACGTAGCCCAGGCGGAGGCCCGCCATTCCGAAGGCCTTGGAGAAGGTGCGGGCGACCAGGAGCCGCGGGTGGCGGGCCACCAGGCCCAGGGCGGTCTCCCCCGCGAACTCGAAGTAGGCCTCGTCCACCAGAACCCAGGCGCCGGTCTCCGCCGCCGCCTCCACCTCCTCCAGCGGCCAGAGGTGCCCGGTGGGGTTGTTGGGCCGGCAGAGGATGGCGAGCACCTCCCTGCCCGCCGCCCGCTCCTCTTCCAGGGCGGCCCGGAGGGCGGCGCCGTCCACCTGCCAGCGCGGCCCCAGGGCGACGGGCCGCGGGCGCCGCCCGGTCACCTCGGCCACCCGCGGGTACATGCCGAATCCCGGCTCCAGGTAGACCACGGCCTCTCCGGGCCGGGTGAAGGCGAGGACCGCCGCCTGGAGCGCCTCGTCCGAGCCGTTGGTGGCCACCGCCGCCAGCTCCGCTGCGGGCGCCTCCCCCGCCGGGCCGGCGCCCGCCGACTCGCGGGCGTAGCGGACCAGCTCCGCCTCCAGCGCCCCCCGCCCGCCCGGGTAGCGCGCGGGTCCGCGCCGGGCCAGGCGTCCCGCCAGTTCCTCGATCCACGGCCGGGGCCAGGGGTAGGGGTTCTCGTTCCGGTCCAGCTCCAGCCTCTCCGTCGCCGTCGCTCTCCTTCCCTCCACGCCCGCTTCCCCTTCCCGCCCACCCGCCGCTCCCGGCGGCACCGGCTAGCGGGCCTGCAGGCGGGCCTCCACGCTCCGGGCGTGGTTCTCCAGCCCCTCCGCCCGGGCCAGCCGGGTCGCCGCCCCCGCCCAGGCGGGGAGCCCCTCGCGGCGGCCCACGAACTCCTGCTGCAGCCGCAGGAAGGTGTGCACCCCCACCCCGCTCGCCCAGCGCGCGCTGCCGCCGGTGGGCAGGATGTGGTCGGTGCCCGCGCTGTAGTCGCCCGCCGCCACCGGCGCCCAGGGGCCGACGAAGACGGCGCCGGCGGTCCGGACGCGGTCGGCCCAGTCCCGGGCCTCTTCCTCGTCCAGGAGGAGGACCAGGTGCTCCGGCGCGATCCGGCCCACCGCCTCCAGCGCCGCCTCCCGCCCGGGCAGGGCGGCCACCGGCCAGCCGGAGGCCGCCGGCCGCGGCGGCCCGGGCGGGAGCCCCTCCAGGAGCGAGGGGAGCCGGGCGGCCGACCCGCTCAGCGCGGCCTCCACCACCTCCCGCCGGGCGACCGAAGGCAGGCGCTCCGCCAGCGCCCGGCCGACGGCGGCCGCGGTCCGGCGGGCGCCCGCCCCCACGGCCAAGGCGTAGACCCGGGCGTCGGGATCGTGCTCGGCCTGGGCGATCAGCTCCAGCGCCGCCCATTCCGCCCGCTCGGCGCGGTCCAGCAGGACCAGCACCTCGCTGGGTCCGGCCAGCCCGTCCAGGCCGACCTCGCCGAAGAGCTGCCGCTTCGCCTCGGTCACCCAGGCGTTGCCCGGCCCCACCAGGAGGTCGACCCGGGGGATGCTCTCGGTACCCAGCGCCAGCGCCGCCACCGCCTGCGCCCCGCCCAGTCGGAAGACCCGCCCGACGCCCGCCAGCCGCGCCGCCACCAGCACCAGCGGGTCGGGCAGCCCGCCGCCGCGGACCGGCGTGGTCAGGAAGCAGGCCTCCACCCCCGCCACCCGCGCGGGGATGGCGGCCATCAGCACGCTGGAGGGGTAACGGGCCCGCCCGCCGGGGACGTAGAGGCCGGCGCGCTCCACCGGCACCCAGCGGAAGCGGCAGAGGTTGCCCGCCCCGTCCTCCCAGACGGCGTCGCGGAGCGCCTCGCGCTGGGCCCGGGCTCCCGCCTCGATCCGCTCCGCCGCCCGCTCCAGCGCCGCCACCGCCTCGGGCGGCGCCTCCCGCTCGCCGCGTGCGCGCTCTTCCTCGCTCAGCTCGAAGGGTGCCTGGCCGAGGTCGTCCAGCCGGTCGGCCCAGCGGCGGAGGGCCGCGTCGCCGCCGGCGCGGACCTCCCGGATGATGCGGGCGACCGCCCGGCGGAGCTCCTCCTCCCCCGGCGGCACGGTCACGGTGGCGCTCACCGACGGATCGCCTCCCGCGCGGAGCGGGCCGCCAGCCGCCGCTCCAGCTCGGCCAGGAGCGGTCGCTTCCAGCGGAGGCTGACCGGGTTGACGATCCAGCGGGCGCTGACCGGGAGCACTTCCTCCACCGCGACCAGGCCGTTGGCCCGCAGGGTGGCGCCGGTCTCCACCAGGTCGACGATGGCCGCCGCCATCCCCACCGTGGCCGCCACCTCCACCGAGCCCCGCAGCTCCAGGACGCGCGGCCGGAGGCCGTGGCGCGCCAGGAAGTGGCGGCGCGCCAGCCGCGGGTACTTGGTGGCCACCAGCAGCTGGTCGCCCCGCCGGGCCAGGAGCTCCGGCCAGCGTCCCGCCTCCTCGCCCCGGACGGCCACCACCATGCGGCAGCGCCCGAAGCCCAGATCGAGCCGTTCCAGCACGCCCTGCGGCTCCTCCGCCAGGGCGTCCTTGCCCGTGATCCCGGCGTCGGCCGCCCCCTCCCGCACGTAGGCGGGGGCGTCGGCGGGACGCACCCAGAGGAGGCGGAGGCGGCCGCCGAGGGCCGGCCACGGCAGCAGCTGGACCAGCTCCTTCTCGCCCGCCTCCTCCGGGAGCTCGAGGCCGGCGGCCTGGAGCGCCCCGGTCGCCTCCCGCGCCAGGCGCCCCTTGGGAAGGGCGAGGGTGAGGGCGAAGGGGCCGGGCCTGCCGCCCGCCGTCAGTGCCGCGGCGACCATGCGCCCGCCCCTTCCTCCGTCGCGTCCGCCGGCGCCGGCGTGGGCGTGGAGGCGGAAGGCCGACCCAGCCAGCGCTCGCCCCCCGCCTCCAGGCGCAGGAGGCGAGGCCCGCCGCCGGCCTCCACCGCCTCCCGGGCCCAGCGGTAGGCGGTCACCTCGTCGGGCGCCAGCGCGACCCGGTAGCCGGCGCGCCGGAGCGCCGCCAGGCGGCCCCAGAGGCGCCCGGGCGGCGTCGCCGCGGGAAAGGCGACGACGTCGGGGAGGGCCTCCGCGGCCCGGGAGCGGGCCTCGGCGAGGAGGGCGAGCAGGCGGTCGACGTCCAGCGCGAAGCCGGCTCCCTCCAGCGGGGCGAGGTCGAGGCGGTAGCGCCCCCCGTAGCCGAGCGGCCGGCCCTGTCCCGGGGCGCTCAGCTCGAAGACCGGCCCGGAGTAATACGGCCAGCGCCCCACCAGCTGCGGGTCCACTTCCAGCTGCTCGTCCAGACCCATGCCCGCCAGGTGCTCCAGCAGCGCCAGGAAGCGTGCCTCCTCCTCGCCCCCCGCGCTCCTCGCCCGGAGGCGCCGGGCCACCTCCGCCAGCCCGCCCCCCAAGGCCCCCAGGCCGGCCCGGTCCAGGCGGGCGGCCCCGACCTGGTCACCCCCGCGGAGCGCGGCCAGGAGCGCCGCGACGCTCTCCCCCCCTGTCTCCGGGAGTCCTGCGGCCCGCTCCAGCTCCGCCACCCAGGCCGGGTCGCCCAGCGCCACCCGGACCGGGCCCACCCCCAGCTCGCGCAGCACCTCCACCGCCGCCCCGATCACCTCCGCCTCCCCCAGCGGGCTCGGCGCCGCCAGGTACTCGGCTCCCGCCTGGCCGAGCGCCACCGGCTCGCCCTCCTCGTCCCGCCGGACGACGGTGGTGGCGTAGGCGAGACGGAGACCGGCGCCGGTGGACGAGAGCTCGGTCGACCGCCGCAGGAGCGCGACGGTCGCGTCGTAGCGGAGGCGCCACGGGCGCCCCCCTCCGTCCATCAGGCGGACGGCGCCGAACCAGCTCTCCTCCTCCCCCAGGTGGCCGGCCTCGGCCGTCGCCCCTCCCGCCCCCGTGGCCGCCAGGGGCCCGTCCACCGGCTCCAGCAGCGGCGTCTCCACCTCGCGGTAACCCCAGCGGGCCAGGACCTCCAGGACCACCCGCTCGACATGGTGTCGGAGGAGGCCGGAGGCGGCGCCTCCATCCACCCCGTTCGGATCGCTCATCCCAGCGCCCCTTGCTTCATTACTTTATCATGCTAAAGTAGCCAACCTGAGCTGAACTTTACCGCCGCACGGTCTCCCTGTCAACCGTGCTGCGGCCCCGCCTCCTGCCGCCTCCTACCCTTCGCCCCGGTCGTCGCGCGGCCCGTCGTCCGCGTCCCCGTCGCGCACCCGGCCCGCCCGCAGCCGCGCGATCACCCGCCGGTAGCCGTCGTTCCCGTACTGCAGGAAGCGGTTGACACGGGCGATGGTGGCCGGGCTCATGCCGGTCCGCCGCTCGATCTCCTCGTAGGTGAGGCCGTCGGCGAGGAGCTCCGCCACCCGGAGGCGCTGTCCCATGGCGCGCAGCTCCCCCACCGTGCAGAGGTCGGCGAAGAACCGGTAGCACTCTTCCTGGTCGCGCAGGCTGAGGACCGCCTCGAAGAGACGGTCCAGCTCCGGGCTCCGGAGCGGGCTCTGGTAGGCCACGCCCTCACCTCCCCAAGCGGGCGGGCGGCGGGCGACCGTCCGGCCGCCCGCCGCCTCCTCCCCCGGCCCGGGGGAGTCGCCCGCCCTCCGCCTCCCCCTGCCCGGCTGCCTACTTGGGCAGGCGGTCGGGCGGGACGATCTTGCCGTCGACGATCTGCTGGCGGAGCTCGTCCACGCGCTGGACGATGCCGGCGGGCACCCCCTGGATCGGCCGGGTGACGCCGACGCCGCCCGACTTCAGGTCGAAGACGTTGATCCCGCCCTGCAGGCGGCCTTCCTTGGCGGCCTTGATCAGGTCGAAGGTGACGTTGTCCACCCTCTTCAGAGCGCTGAAGATGACCGTCCGGGGGGCCAGGTAGTTCTGGTCCATGTCGACGCCGATGGCGTAGACACCCGCCTGCTTCGCCCCCTCGATGACGCCGGTGCCGGTGTTGCCGGCCGCCTGCTGGATGATCTCGGCCCCCTGCGCCGCCTCGGCCAGCGCCAGCTCGCGGCCGGCGGCCGGATCGTCGAAGGCGTTGGCGTAACGGAGGATCACCTGCACCTCCGGCGCCACCTTCCGGACGCCGGCCTCGAAGCCGGCGATGTAGGCGTTGACCGGCGGGATGCTCATGCCGCCCACGACACCGATCTTGTTCGTCCCCTTGATGCCCGGGAGCGCGCGCTCCTTCTCGATCAGGCCGGCCATGGCGCCGGCCAGGTAGCCCGCCTCCTGGTACTTGAAGACCGCGGAGGCCAGGTTCGGGATCCCCTCGATGCCCACGTCGATGATGGCGAAGTGGGTGTTGGGGTACTCTTTGGCCACCTGCTGGACCTGGTCCTGCATCAGGAAGCCGACCGCGATCACCAGGTTGTAGCCCTGCTGCGCCAGACCCGAGAGGTTGGGGATGTAGTCGGTCTGCTGCTTGGACTGGATCACCCGCCCCTGGACGCCCAGCTCCCGCTGCGCGCGCTGGAGCCCCTCGTAGGCCAGCTGGTTGAAGCCCCGGTCGTTGATGCCGCCCACGTCGGTGACCAGGCCCACCTTGAAGGGCTTCGCGCCGGGAGCGCCGCCGCTGGCGCCGCCCGCCGGCGCCTGGGACGTCCCCGCGCCCGAGGAGGCTCCCCCGCACCCGGCCAGTCCCACGGACAGGGCCAGCGCCAGCGCGACCGCCCCCGCGCGCCACCTCCTGGAGCGCGGGAGACCGCCGCTACGAGGCTCGTCCTTCCTGCTCTCCACCCGCTTCTCCCCTCCGTCGCCGGACCGGTCACGCCGGCCACCGGCTCACCCTCAGCCGCCGGGCCGGCGGTAGCGGACGACCGTGAGCTCGCGACCCGCTTCCTCCGGAGGCCGGTCGCCCCGCGGCACCCCGACCGTCACCCGCGCCCGGCGAGCGCCTGGAGGGTTCTCCTTGTCCGGAACGTTCTCCTCCGCTTCGACAGCAACGTTCGTGTAGAGAGCCTGCGAAAGGTCGGGCCGGGGTCCCGCCGGCAGGGGTTCCGGCGCCTCCGCCCCCGGGGTGCCCGGCTCCAGCGGCGGGGCCGCCGGCTCGGCTGCCGGCCAGGCGCCGGCCAGGCGCGCCAGCCCCTCCCGGAGCCGCGGCCAGTCGAAACGCGGCCGCGACGTCTCGTCCGCCAGCGCGCGAAGCAGGGCGCGGACCAGATCGAGGCCGCGCGACTCCGCCACCGTGCCGGCCACGCGGAAGGCGACCTTGGCGCCTCCGCTCCGGGGCCGCCATCGCCGCCGTGCCGTGAGGCCGGCCGCCCGGAGGTGGACCACCATGCGCGAGGCGACCCGCCGCGCCCAACCCAGAGGAAGCGGACCGTAGACCACCTCCACCACCCCTGCCTCCCGGGTCCGGGCGACGTCCAGGGCCAGGAGCAGGTCGCGCTGCAGCGGCGGCTCGCCCACCGTGCAGGCGGCACCCAGCGAGCCGAGCCGCTGGCCGAGCTCGGCGGCCAGGAGCGCCGACCAGTCGCCTTCCGCCTCGAGCGCGACGGCCAGGCCGGCCAGCGACCGCTCCAGGCGCGTCGCCGCCGGGCCGACCGTCTCCAGGGCCAGGCCGCAGCCCTCCAGGAGGGGGACCACGGCCTCCACCAGCTCCGGCGGCAGCGCGAGCCGCTCGCCGTCGGGCAGAATCAGTTCCCGAAGCGCGGGCATTCGCCCACCCCGGCGCCCAGCCTATGCGGGAGCGAGGCGACTTGGCTCGCCTCGCTCCCGCTCCGGCCCCGCGGAGGTCAGTGCCCCAGGAAGAGGACCGAGACCGCCACCCCGCGCGCCGTCGGGGCGACGCCCACACCCGCGGTGTCGAAGCGCGGGTCGAGCAGGTTGGCCCGGTGGGGCGCGCTGCCCATGAACATGGCCATGGCAAACTCCACGTCCCGGGCACGGGCGATGTTCTCCGCGCCCATCCAGGCGGCGCGGATCCCGGCCGCCCGCTCCATCTCCAGAGGCGTGCCGCGGGTGGGGGAGCGGTGGTCGAAGTAGCCGAGCGCCGCCATCTCGTCGGCCTTCTGCTCCGCCAGCCTCTCCAGCGCAGCGTCGACCGCCAGCGGCCGGACCCCCGCCTGCACCCGCGCCTGGTTGATCAGCTCCAGGAGCCGCGCCTCGTCCGTCCTCAACGCGCCGCTGGCCGGCCTGGCCGGCTGGGGTGCCGCGCGACCGGGGGCGGCCGGCCCCGCAGGATGCCAGGTCGTGGTCAGTGGAAGTCGTGCCGGGAGTCGCCCCTGGGCGTCCAGGTACCACGAGGCCTGGGCCGTGGGCGAGAACCCGAGTCCGAGCAGAAGGAGGGCGGAGAGCGCCCCCATCCAGGTTGCGAGCCGCCGCCGGCCGCGCCCCGCCCGCCTCCTTCTCGCCTTCTCCTTCATGGCATCACCTCCCAGGAAAAGAGTGGGGCCCTCGAGAGCAGCCTAATCCCTCCCTGACGGCGCCACCAGCGGCAACTCCTGGATGGGGTCGACCAGCTGCGCCGGCAGCCACCCGCCCTCCCAGCCGGCGTGCCCCGACAGCGGCGGGGCCACCGGGCACCAGCGCCCGGCCAGGAGTCCGTCCACGGGTCGGAGCTCCCATCCGCCCGCGCCCGGGTCGAACCGCCAGGCCACGACCCCCGCGCCGGTCCGCCAGACGGCCAGCAGCTCCTCGCGCCCGCCCGGCGAACGCCCGCGGACCACATGCAGGCGGCCTGCCGGGAGCCGCGCCGAGCCGGGGAGGGCCGCCCCCTCCCCCCAGGCCGCGCGAGGCCAGGCCCCGGCGGTCCGGGAGCGGAGCGTGATCGGCTCGCCCGGCCGGCCCAGGGCCAGATAGGCGCGCTCCCCGCAGGCGGCCAGGCTCGTCCGCGCCGCCTCGCAGCCCTCGAGCCGGCGCACGGGCAGGCGCAGGCGCCCGTCTGCCGCCAGCGCGCCCAGCAGCGGGGGGCCTGCTGCGGCGGCGGGGCTTCCCACCGCGGCGGGGGAGAGGGGCCGGAGGAGGAAGAGCACCTCGTCGCCCAGCGCAGCGGCCTCCAGGCGGAGCGTCCCGCCTGCGGCCCCGATCCCCGTGAGCTGGAAGGCGGCGACCTCCTGCCAGGCGGGCGGGCGGAGGAGTTCCAGGCGCCCGCCCGCGCGGAGGAGGAGGAAGGCGCCTTCCCGCCGGGTACCCGTGCGGAGCGCCACCGGGACGGCTTCGGC
This sequence comes from Bacillota bacterium, assembly GCA_029961055.1. Classification (NCBI taxonomy): domain Bacteria; kingdom Bacillati; phylum Bacillota; species Bacillota bacterium. The sequence continues at coordinate 18,630 of JASBVM010000002.1, read as the reverse complement.
GACCGCTCCGCCCTCCCCGGACCCGGGGCCCCCCGCCTGCCCAGGCTCGGCCGGGAAGGCCCGCCAGGGACCCTCCGGCCGGCGGGCGGCCCACCAGCCCGGCTGCCCGGCACCCGCCGGGCGGATGCGAAGGAGCAAGAGGGGCGCCTCCCCCCCGACCACCCGCAGGCGATCCGCACCCGCGGGCGGCGAGAGCCGGCGGAGGCCCTCCGCCGACGGGTAGAGCACCTCTTCGCGGCCCTCCGGTTCCGGCCCCGTCCCGGTGCGGGCGCCGGCCCCCGCGCTCCCCGCCCCGCCGGGCGCCCGCGGAGGCGAGCCGGGCGAAGCGCTCCGTCGATCCCGGATCACCCGTTGTCCACCCGCTTCATAGGTTGAGATCGAGAAAACCCGAAGGAGGTCTATGCCCCATGGCGGACCGGCAACCGCTGGAAGCGCAGCAAGTGACGCCCGGCCCCTATCCCGGCGGCGTGCCCACGCCGACGGAAGTGGACTGCATCCTGGTGGACAAGGTCTACGACTTCTGCTCCGAGACCGACAGCCGCGACGCCACCTTCACCATCCCGGTGACGTGCCTGCCCCCCGTGCCCGCGGGGACCACGGTCACGTGCGCGGCGGGCACACCCACCTGTACGCTGGGCACACCCGCGCCGATCCCCACCCGCCCCGGCTTCGTCAACGTCTCCGTGGTCGTGACGGTCCCGCTCACCTTCACCCTCGTCAACCCGGACGGCACCACGCGCTGCACCTTCAGCGACAGCTTCACCGCCGCCAAGACGGTGACGCTCTACGCCCCCACCGGCACCACCATCGACTGCGAGGTGACCTCGGCGGGCTGCGGCCCCTGCACCGCCACGGCCACGCAGATCTTCTGCAGCGTCAGCTACTGCCTGCTGATCGAGTCGACCGCGCGGGTCAAGCTGCTCGTGCCGACCTACGGCTTCTGCATGCCCGCCGAGTGCGTGGTCTCGCCCACCCCGCCGGTGCCCTGCCCGCCGCCCTACCCGCCCCAGCTGCCGCCGACCACCGCTGCCGCGCCCGCCGTCCCGCCCGCCGCAGGGAGCCCGACGCCTTGAGCCGCGGCCGCCGCAAAGAAGGGGCGGGCGCCTGCCGGCGCCCACCCCTTCCGTACCCGTCTTCTGCCGCTCCGGTCAGGCGGCCCTCTGGAGGCGGACCGCGAAGGGCCGCGGTTCCGCCTTGATCCCGGACCCCAGCCGCTGGCCCATCTCGCTCAGGAGCCGGTGCGCATCCTCGTCTCCGACCACCAGCTCCGCGCCCCGGGGCGACTCGTCGGCCACGCCCCAGGCCAGGCAGAAGGCCAGCAGGTGATGAAAGGCCAGGCGCGGCGCCCCGGGTCCCGCCTTCGCCTCCGCGACCCGGTCGGCCAGCGGCGTCAGAAGCGGCGTCAGGAACTCGAAGCGGTCGTCGGTCACCAGCCGCCTCCGCCACCCCGCCCGCTCCCCCCGGCCCTGTCGCTCCGCCTCCGCCAGGAAGCGGCTGAGGCTGGAGGAGTCGACCAAGCCGAGCGTCTCCTCGGCCGCATCGTCCGGCAGGGCGAGGAGCGCCTCGGCGGTCCAGACGCGGACCGGCTGCGGCTCCTCCCTCCTCCCCGCCCCCGCGGGTCTCTCGCCGCCGTTCCCGCGCGCCGCGATCGAGCCGTTCTCGCCGCGGCTCCGGCGCCGGACACGCTGCCGGTTGTTCCGGGTCAGCCTGCCCTGGTCGAGGAGGGCGATCCAGTTCTGCAGCATCTGGAGCCGGTTCCGGTCGATCCCCTCGGCGGAGAGATCCAGGCGGAGAGAGGGGCGGATGTCGCTCCACCTCCAGCGGCCGGGAGGGAGCTCCCAGCCCGTCAGCCCGCCGGGTGCCACCGTCAGCATCAGCTGGACCGAACCGAGAGCCCGGACGTAGCGCTCATAGAGCGGGGGCGGCGGTTCCAGGCGGCCTTCCTCGCCGATGGCGACCATGGCCACCGGGACCCCGTCCCGGTCGAAGAGGGTCAGGTCGGGGAGCTCGTCGCCGACCAGGTTGCCGGCCAGGACGTCCGCCGGATCGTAACCCAGCGGCGCCAGCAGCATCTCCTGGACCAGGCCCAGTATCTGGACGAAGTCCCGGGCGCCCGCCAGCGCCGTCACGAAGTCGCCCAGCTCCGACGTTCGCGCGGTGCGGGACATGCTCTCGGGGAAACGCCTCCTCGCCCCTCCCATTCGTCGGCCGCGGCGGCGAGCCCTTCAGAGCGGCCGCGCGGCATCTCCCATCGGCCCGCCTCCTGCCGCCTACTCCGTGGAGATCGCCGGATCGACCTGCTCCACCTCCGGGAGAAGCGCCAGGAAGTGCTCCCCCGCGGCGGCGGCCAGCCCCCGCACCCGGGCGGCCTCCTCCTCCTGACCCGACGCCTCCAGCTCGTGGGCGTACTCGCCCAGCAGCTCCCGCACGTCGGACAGCCCCTGCTCGCCCAGCGGCCGGAGGCGGACGCGCGCCCCCTTGGCGATGCGCCGCCGGAGCGCCGCCTCGTCCAGCCCCCAGGCGGGCTCGTGCCGGAGGTAGACGACGCCGCCGGTCATCCCCGAGCAGAGCCACGGCCCCGGGTCGCCCAGGACCACCGCGCGCCCGGCGGTCATGTATTCGAAGCCGAAGCCCTTGATCTGGGCGCGGGCGGCGATGCAGCCCAGCTCGTCCCGGATCGGCCCCGCCGGCTCGCCGCCCAGGACCAGGTCGGCGCCGGAGAGGCGGATGCCGAAGCGGGCGTCGGCGCTCCCCTGGACCAGGAAGAGCCCGCGTTGCGCACCGTAGGCGAAGCCCTTCCCCACGTGGCCCCCCACCCAGCGGCCGCGACCGTTGGGCCGCTTGAGGACGACGACGCGCCCGCCCAGGGCGGTCCGGGCGGCGCCGTCCTGGGCTCCGCCGCGGGCGTGCCAGCTTTCGCCGCGGAGGCTGAAGGCGGCGAAGCCCTGGGCGGCGATGCCGTCGCTCACCTCCACCCGGGTGCGCGGCGCGAAGGCCTCGAGCAGGTCACGCGGCGCGACGGCGCTCTCCCCCTCCGGCGCGGGCTCCTCCCCCTGCCGGATGAGGAGCCGCCCCGGTTCCTCCAGGGGCGCCCCGGACCCGCCCGCGGCCGCCACCACCCGCGTGCCCGCCTGCCCGGCGCCCGGCGCGCCGGCCGCCGTCCCGCACCCCGCCGCCGCCGGGCTCTCCGGCGGGGTGCGGCCCTCGCCGGTGCAAGGGGCGGGCGGCGGGGCCGCCGGCCGGAGCAGGTGGCCGAGGCCGAGGCGCTGCCGCTCCCGCGACGCCACCAGCCGCCAGTTCTGGCCGACCAGCTCCTGGGCGCGGCGGACGCCGAGCTCCGCCACCCGGGCGCGCAGCGCCTCGCCCAGCGCGGTGAAGAAGCGGACCAGGCGCCGGACCGCTTCCTCGTAGTCCAGGGGGTCGAAGCGTCGCAGCCCGCGCGCCTGCGCCTCCGCCCGGTCGCGGATCTGGGTGGCGATGCCCACGTGGCAGGTGTCGGTCTGGCAGGAGCGGCAGGCGGTACAGCCCACCGCCACCATGGCCATGGTGCCGAAGCCGCAGCGGTTGGCGCCGAGCAGCATCAGGCGGAGGACGTCCTCGGCCGACTTGACGCCGCCGTCGGCCCAGATCTCCACCCGCTGCCGGAGGCCGGCCTCGACCAGGGCCCGGTGGACCTCGCTGACGCCGATCTCCACGGGCAGGCCGGCGCGGCGGATGGCGTGGAGGCGGGCGGCGCCGGTGCCGCCGTCGAAGCCCGAGACGGTGATCACGTCGGCGCCCGCCTTGGCGATGCCGACGCCGATGGTGCCGATGTTGGGCACCACCGGCACCTTGACGGCGACGCGGAGCCCCGGCCGGACCCGCTTCAGCGTGGCGATCAGCTCGGCCAGGTCCTCGATGGAGTAGAGGTCGTGGTTGTTGGACGGCGAGATCAGGTCGACGCCCGGGCGGGCGTTGCGCGCCCGCGCCACCTGCTCGGAGACCTTCCTGCCGGGGAGGTGGCCGCCCTCGCCGGGCTTGGCGCCCTGGCCGATCTTGATCTCCGCCATCCAGGCGCCCTCCAGGAGCGCGCGGTGGACGCCGAAGCGGCCCGAGGCCACCTGGATCCCCCGGTTCATCGGGTAGCGGCCGACCAGATCGGGGATCTCGCCGCCCTCGCCGTTGAGGGCGACGATGTTCAGGCGCGCCGCCGCCTCGGCGTAGGCCCGGTAGGCCGTCTCGCCCTGGCTCCCGAAGGACATGGAGCTGATCTCGAAAGGAAGCGCGTGCGGCCCCACCGAGAGGTCCACTTCCTCCGGCGCGACCCCCTCCAGCGGCGTCGCCACCTCCAGCGCGTGGCGGAGGCTGATGGGCTCCCTCTCCGCCAGCTCCTGGAGCCGCTCCTCGTACTCCCCGGGTGCCAGCCGCCCCTGCGCCAGATCGCCACCGAGCCGCCAGACCTGGCCGAGCCAGCGCGGGGGCTGGGCGAGCCGGTCGTCGCCCTCGCCCCGGGCGATCCGGTAGCGTTCCAGCGCATCCTGGGCGAGCCGCGCCCAGCCCTCCCCGGCGGGCGCCGGCACGAAGGCGGGCATGCCGAAGGTGGCGACCAGCTCCTCGGGCAGGCCCACCGAGCTCATCAGCCGGCCGTACCCGCGCAGCTCGTGGATGCCCAGGGTGGAGAGCACCTTCTCCATGCCGGCCGCCAGGGCGCGCAGGAGCTTCCTCAGCGCCGCCTCCAGCGCCTCGGGCGTCGCCGCGCCGTCCCCGCCGGCGCCCGCGTCGGCGGCCGTCCGCGCCCCCACCTCGAAGAGCCGGTAGGGGTTGAGCGCGTCGCCGCCCAGCGCCATGGCCAGCATCAGGTCATGCAGGTTCCTCAGCGCGCCGGAGCGGACCAGGAGCGTGGTCCCCCGCCGCCGCCCGGCGAGGCGGAGCGCCCGGTCCACCGCCGCCAGGGCGAGGTGGATGTCCAGGGGCAGCGCCCCGTCGGCGAAGAGCCCGCGGTCGTCCAGGAGAAGGACGGCGGCGCCGGCGCGGACGCCCTCCACCGCCGCCGTCGCCAGCCGCTCCACGGCCCGCCGGGGCCCCTCGCTCTCGCCGAAGGAAGGCTCCAGCCGCAGCAGCCGCTCGCCCCGGCGGGCGAAGGTCGCCAGCAGGTCCTCCAGCCGGCAGGTGCCGAAGTCGGCCGCCACCGCCGCCTCCCGCTCGGGAGGAAGCCAGCTCCGCCCCCCGGCGGCGCCGCCCAGGAGGAGCGGCAGGCGCAGCTCCAGCGCCTCCCGGTCGGCCGGGTGGTCGAGCCGCGGCCGGCGGCCCAGGAGCGTTCGCGTGGAGAAGTGCTCCACCTCCCGCTCCCGGTCGATGGCGGGGTTGGTCACCACCGCCACCGTCTCGTGGAAGAAGTCGGCCAGGTTGACCCGCTGCCGGCTGAGTGCGGCCAGCGGCCCGTCGTAGCCGAGCGACCCGACCGGCTCACCGCCGCTGCCCGCCTCGGCCAGCGCCAGGCGGACGTCCTCCGGTCCCCAGCCCAGCGCCGCCAGGAGCGGCTGCCGCCGCGCCCAGGCGTCCCGCAGGCGCATCCCCTGACCCGCCTCCAGCGGCCGGTCGTTGGGCGGACCGCCGGCCCGGCCGTCCCGGCCGTCGCCCGCCGCGGCGGCCGCTCCCGCGCCCTCGACCGGCGCCGCCCGCTCCGGCGCGCGGACCGGGCCGGCGGAGAGGCTCCGGGGGCGGAGTCCCGCCTCCAGGGCGGCGCGGCGGAAACCGGAGGGGAAGCCCTTCCTGCGGCGCTCGGCCAGGATCACCCGGCGGAGCGCAGGCTGGTCGAGCCAGCGCGCGCCCGCCGGGGCCAGGAGGATCCCGTTCTTCTCCCCCGGCGCCAGCGGGACCGGCTCGGCGGAGAGGTCGGCGAAGGGGAGGACGCGCGGCTCCGAGGCGTAGACGATCGAAGCCTGGGTCTCCAGCCGCCAGAGCGGCCGGAGACCCAGGGCGTCCACGGCGGCCAGGAAGCGGTCGCCGTCCCGCGCCAGGAGCGCGGCCGGTCCCTGCGCGTAGGGCCCCCAGGCCTGCCGGTGCCAGGCGTAGAGGTCCTGGAGCGCCGGCGGCAGCGTGAAGATCTCGTTGTGGAGCGGCGGCTGCAGGAGCTCGGCCGCCTCCCAGAGGCTGAAGCCGTGGCGGTGGAGGAGCGCCGCCAGGACGCGGTCCAGGTCCTGGGAGTCCGACCCGTCCCGTGCCAGCTGGATGCCGACCAGCCTCGCCTCCTCGCGGAGGCGGGCGATGGTGTTGATCTCCCCGTTGTGGCCCAGCTGCCAGAAGGGCTGGACCCGGGCGAAGGTGCTGGTGGTGTTGGTGGAGTAGCGGCTGTGACCCAGTGCCGAGCGGGTGGCGAAGGCCGGATCGCGCAGGTCCCCGTGGTAGGAGCGGAGCGTCCCGGCACCGCCCCGTACCTTGTACACCGCCGCCCGGGTGCTGAAGGAGACCACCTCCAGCCCGGCCGCCCCGAAGCGGCGCTCCAGCAGGTTGGCCAGGTGCCAGCAGCCCTGCTCGCCGCCCGCCCGCTCGCCGGGAAGAAGCCCGGCCAGCTGCCAGAACAGCGGCTCCTCGGCGCGCCCCCTGGGACCCAGCGCGGCGGCGTCGACCTGGTCCAGCGCCTCGGCGAGCAGGCGGAAGCCCTCCACCGCCAGTCGCTCGCGGACCCGGGCGCGCAGCGCCGCCGTCTCGTGCACCGCCGCCCTGCCCCCCGGCAGGAAGAGGTGGGCGACGGCGAAGTCGCCCCGCCGGACCAGCCCCGGGTCCAGGCCCGCCTCGGCCAGGCGCTTGGCCCAGACGGCCCGGGGCAGGTCGACCATCAGGCCGGCGCCGTCCCCCTCCCGCAGCGCCCCCTCGCCCACCCAGCCGGCCCGGTGGTCCATCGCCTCCAGGGCGTCCAGCGCCGTCTCCAGCGGGTCGCGGGCAGGCGCCGCCTCCCGCCGCACCACCAGCACCAGCGCACAGGCATCGCTCTCGTCCCCGATCCCTCGGATCCTCTCCGGCACCCCCCGCCCCCCTCTCCACCCTGGCGGCCCAGGGGTGTTGATGCGCATTATACTGGGCGGGCGGAGGGACGGTCAACGCGAGATCAACTCTTATCGTCGCCTGCAACGTGTTTTCACACTGGTTCCGATCAGTTCAAGCCGTTTTTGGTCCGTTTTCCAGATGGCCGTCGGCCCCTTTGACGGGACCGCCGCCCGCCGTGGTATAATCCGCGCGCTGCCGGCCGCCTTCCGGCCGGCGCCGTTCGCGCCCGAGCCGGTCCGTCCTGGGCCGCGGGCGTGCGAGGAGGTGACCCCCGTGCGTCTCCGGTTCTCCCTGCTCCAGTCCAACGCTCTTCTCCGGCGCCCTTTCTGCGGCCTCCGGAGGCGAACGGTCGGGTACCCCGGTTCCCATCGGTCCTGACGGCGGATCGGACCGCCGTCGGCCAGCCGAACGAGCCTTGCAGACGGTCCCGGCCTCCTGACCGGGACCGTCCGTTCTTTGATGAGGAGGCGAAGCATGGACCCCTCCACACCGCCGCACAGGTCGCCCGCGCCGGCGGAGGCACCGGCGGCTGCTCCCGCCCGGGGGCCGGCAGGAGGCCCGGCCGTCCGCTGCACCGGCGTGATCAAGCGCTTCCAGGAACCGCTGGAGGAGGAGCCGGAGGAAGGCGGCGACTCCCCCGGCGGCCTCCTCGGCTGGTTCCGGCGGCGGAGCCGCGTCGTCGAGGCGCTGCGCGGCGTCGATCTGACCGTCCCCGCCGGCAGCATCTACGGCGTCCTCGGCGCCAACGGGTCCGGCAAGTCGACGCTGATCCGGCTCCTGGCCACGCTCCTCCTCCCCGACGAGGGGCGGCTCGAGGTCTTCGGGCACGACGTGGTCCACGAGGCGGCCGCGGTCCGGGCGCGGATCAACCGGGTCTCGGTGGAGGCTTCCTTCTTCAAGTCGCTCACCGTCTGGGAGAACCTCCTCTACGCGGCCCGCCTCTATGCCCTCGACCCCGAGGAGGCCCGCCGCCGCGGCGCGGCCGTCCTCGACCGGCTCGGCCTGCCCGGCCCGAAGCTGCGCGCCCGCGTGGAGACGCTCTCCCGCGGCCAGCAGCAGAAGGTGGCGGTGGCGCGGGCGCTCCTGACCACGCCCGACCTGCTCCTCCTGGACGAGCCGACCACGGGGCTCGACCCCCGCTCCAAGCGGGAGGTGCAGGAGTTCCTGCGCGAGGTCCACCGCGAGAGCGGCACCACCATCCTCCTCACCACCCACGACATGGACGAGGCGGAGCGACTCTGCGACCGGATCGCCATCCTGGACCGCGGCCGCGTCGTCGCCGAGGGCACGGCGGCGGAGCTGAAGCGCCGCTTCGCGGGGAGCGAGGACGCCAGCATGGAGGAGGTCTTTCTCCGATGCACGAGCTGAGCGCCGGCTGGGGGCTGGTGGAGCGGAACCTCAACCTGGTCCGCCGGTACCTGAGCTGGGAGGCGGTGGACTTCTTCTACAACGTGGTCAACGCGGTCACCATCGCGCTGATCGGCGTCCGCACCGGGCCGTCGATGGTGCTCTACCTGCTGGTGGGGGCGCTGCTCTGGAACTTCCTGTCCATCATCTTCAACGAGGTGGCCAACTCGGTCCAGTGGGAGCGCTGGGAGGGGACCATCGAGTACACCTTCATGGCGCCCATCCGGCGGCTCACCTACCTCCTGGGCGTCTCCGGCTGGGCGGTGCTCTACGCCACCCTGCGGACGGCGCTGGTGCTCGGGGTGGTGGCGCTCTTCTTCCGCGTGCCGCTCCGCGCCGCCGACCTGGGCGCCGCGCTGGTGGTCCTGCTGGTGGCCAGCGCCAGCTTCGTCGGCATCGGCCTCGTGGCCGCCATCCTGCCGCTCATGTCGCCGGAGCGGGGCGCCCAGGCGACGCACATCGTGCAGGGCGCGCTTCTCCTGGTCTCCGGCGTCTACTACGAGGTCTCGGCGCTGCCCGCATGGCTCCAGCCGCTCTCCTGGCTCTCGCCGGCCACCTACACGCTGCGGGCGGAGCGGGCCGCGCTCCTGCACGGTGCCGGCCTGGTCCAGCTCCTGCCCACCCTGGCCATCCTCGTCGCCTTCGCCCTGGTCACCATCCCCGCCGGCTACGCCGCCTTCCGCGCCGCCGAGCGCTATGCGCTCAGGACCGGGCGGCTCCACCGGAACGGCTGACCGTGGCCAGGGGGGGTCGGGCCGCGCCGCCGGCCGCCCGGCGGGAGCAAGCCCGGGATCACCGCTGCGCGCCGCGCGCCAGCCGTGCCGCCAGGGCGAGGAGCGCCTCGCCGCGGGTCACCTCTTCCTCCGGCGAGCCGGGCAGGCCCTCCGGGGCGATCCCCAGGAAGCGGGAGAGCTCCCCCCGCCTCACCCGCCGCTCCCAGGGCCACTCGCCGCCGGGCGCGGGGTCGCCGAAGGCCCGGCGCGCCGGCGCCGCCACCTCCGCCTGCCGGGCGGCCGCCGCGTAGAAGGCCGGGCCGGTGGCCGGAGCCCCGGGGGTACGGGCGAGCGGGACCGCCATGCGCAGGAGCTCGCCGAGGGAGAGCTTCCTCTCCGGCTGGAGGGAGTTGTCGCGGTAGGCGACGGGATGGCCCGCGTCGAGAAGCGCCCGCGCCGCCCGGGCCACCGGCTCCTCCGGTGCCACGTCGGCGAAGGCGGAGAGCTCCAGGAGCTCGCGCACCGGGATCACCTCGTAGCCGTGGCGCCGGAGGAGCTCCAGCTGGGCGGGCAGCCCGTCGGCCACCGGGCTCTGGAGCGACTGGTCGTAGCCGTCCTTCTCGAAGATGATCCGGCCGTTGAGCGCCTCGGGGTCGGCGGCCAGCGCGCGCTCCAGCGGCTCCACCATGCGCCGGACGTCGCGCGCGTAGTCCCCGGTCGACGGGAGCCAGCCGCCGCCGTCGAAGCTGGCGGCCAGGTACTGGTAGCCGACCGCGGCGTAGACGTCGTAGGCCGTCCGCCCGTCGGCGGTGGGGTCGATGTAGTGCGGCGGCCGGCCGAAGCGCATCGCGTAGCCGTGGCGCTCCAGGATCAGCTGGTGAAGCCGGCGGACGTCGGCGACGCAGGCGTCGAAGCCGGGCAGGAAGGCCCGCCGCCCGTAGACCAGCCGTGCCGGCCCGAAGGCGATGTGGCTGTAGGAGTGGTTGGCCAGCTCGTGGCCCGCCTCGAGGATGCGCCGGATCAGCCCCGGCTGCGCCTCCGCCCCGCCCTCGGCGTCGCGGCCGAAGGCGGGGTAGTGGTCGTAGCGGACCCCGCTCCAGTAGACCGTGCCCGGCGCGCCCTGCTCGTCGGGGTAGCCGGCGGCGGTGGAGCCGATCACGTCGAAGGTGCCGCGCGCCCCGTAGCGTTCGAGAACGCGGAGGATCGCCTCCGTCAGCGGGGTGCCGTCGCCGGGGACGGCGGGCGTGGCGGCCGGGCCGTCGTCGAAGGTCATGGCCACCACCCGGCGGCCCCGCGGCGGCGCCACCCGCTCGATCCGCCGCACGGCGCTCAGGAAGCGGCGCGCCTCCGCGCGCTGCCGCTCCTTCCTGAGGCTGCGCAGCGGCTGGATGAGCGACCGCGCCAGCGGCCGCAACGCTCCCAGGAAGCCGGACCCCGCCATCTCCCCTCCCCCTCCCCCGCATCTCCCGCGACCGGCACGGCACGATGCTAGGCGCTCACCGCCGCCGCGGCAAGGGGACGGGCGGGCGGCCGAGGAGCGCGGGCGCCGAGCCCAGGGCGCTCAGGGCCGCCTTGGCCAGGACCCGCGGCAGCCGGCGCCAGGCCCGCTCCCGCCAGCTGCGCAGCAGCTGGCTCCTCGCCTCGGCCAGCGGGAGCGTCGGCAGGAGCCGCGTCTCGCGTGGCGCGGAGAGCACGAGGCTGCGCAGCCTCTCCTCCTGCGGCTCCCCGCCCCGCCACGGCTCCCCCTCCGGCAGGGCGAGGAGGAGGCGGCCGTGGCCCACTTCCTCCGGCCAGTGGGCGTCGCTCCCGGCCGAGGCGGGCAGCCCGGCCACCCCGGCCAGCCTCTCCGCCTCCTCGTTGGCCGTGCCCCGCCCGCCCAGCAGCGCGCGCGGGTTGGCCACCTCGACCAGGTCGAAGCCGAGCCGGTCGATCAGCTCGCGCTCGGCGGTGGGCGGGTCGCCGGGGCGCCGGCGCTTGAAGGGGTGGGCCCAGACCGCCAGCCCGCCCTGCTCGTGGATGGCCGCCACCACCTCCGCCGCCGGCCAGCGGGCGCCGTAGCCGGCCGGGCCGAGCCGGATCTCCTGGCGGAGGAAGAGCCCGAGCACATGGCCCACCTCGGTGGCGTACTCGGCGCCCGCGATGACCGCCGGCAGGGGCAGCCGTGCGCCGGCGCCGGACGGCGCGGAGCGGGCGCGGGCGAGGCGCTGGGCGGCCCGGGCGCCCTCGAGGGTGAAGTGGTCGGTGACCGCGATCACGTCGAGCCCCGCCCGGGCGGCGGCGCGGAGCGCCGTCTCCGGCGCCATGCCGGAGTCGGGCGAGAAGGAGGTGTGGACGTGCAGGTCGAGGGCCAGCCTCACGGCTGCTCCTCCTCCGCGCCGCCGGAGCGGCGGGCGAGCCGCGCCAGGCTCCTTCGCAGGTAGACCCAGCCCGGCCGCGGGTCGCCCGCGTCGAAGACGCCGTCGCGGACGCGGGGGTCGAGCCAGTCCCGCGCCAGCTCCGCGAGGAGCGCCGCGCCGTCCCCCCGCCGGCGCAGCCGCCGGAGGAGACCCGCGCTGGCCAGGGCGTCCTGGGCGGCGAAGCGCAGGCGGACGCCGACCCGGTAGCCGCTGGCCAGGCCCAGCGAGGGCGAGACCGGGGGGAGCGGCGCCCCGAGCACGGCGCGGGGGATCGGGTCGAGCCGCTCCCCCCGCGCCAGCCGGTACCAGAGCGTGGGGATGGCGGCGCCGGGCCCCGCCGCCGCCACCGCCAGCGGCAGGCTGCCCCAGGGGCGCGGGTTCACCTCCAGCAGCCGGTACCGTCCCCGGGCGTCGAGGCGGAACTCGACCATGGCCACCCCCTGCCACTCCAGCGCGTCCAGGAGCCGCAGGCCGAGCCGGGCGAGCTCCGGCTCCCAGCAGGACTCGGCCAGGGCGCTGGGCCCGCCGCTGAGCGGGTACTCGCGCAGGCGACGGTGGGCGAAGAGCGCCACGGGGCGGGCTTCCTGGTCGTAGAGGGCGGAGAGGCCGAAGCCCGGCCCGGGCAGGTACTCCTCCACCAGCGGTCCCCTCTGCAGCGCGTCCATCGAGCGCCAGGCGGCCACCAGCTCCCCGGGGCCGCGGCAGATCCGGTAGCGGCGGGCGGCGGGCAGGCCGAGCCCCTCCCCGAAGCGGAACTTGACCACGCACGGGTACTCCACGCGGGCGGCGAAGCGGTCGAGGGGCTCCCCCGCCTCCGGCTGCCAGGCGCGCGGCACCGGCACGCCGGCGCGGGCGGCCAGCTCCAGGAGCCGCGCCTTGTCATTGGCCAGCTCCAGTTTCTCCGCCGGCGGCACGAGCAGCCCGACCGCGGCCGCCACCCGCTCCCGTGCCCGGCTGAGCGCCGCCAGGCTGGCGGCCCCCGCCGGAAGCAGCGCGTCGACCCCCTGCTCACCCGCCAGCCGGACCACCGCCTCGACGAAGGCCTCGGGCTCGCGGCGGGCGTCGGGGAGGCGGAAGCGTCCCGCCACGTAGCGGGAGGCGAAGGCGAGCGGCTCCGGCTCCGGGCCGCCCTCCCCGGCCCGCCCGCTCTCCGCCGCCAGGACGCGGACGCCGCTCCGGCCCAGGCTCCGGACCATGGCCAGGGCGGTCCGGTAGCGGGCGTCGGTGACCAGCGCCGTGCCGCCCGGCGCCCCGGGCGCACCCGCCAGCCCCTGACCCCAGGCCGTCGCGGGCGCGCGCTCCGGGGAGCGGCCCGGGAAGCGGACGGCCGCCGGCAGGGCGGCCTGGCGGAGCTCCCGATAGAGCCGCTCGTAGGCCTCGCCCATGGCCTCCAGCGAGTAGCGCCCCTCGGCCAGTCGCCGCGCGGCCTCGGCGCGCCGCGCCCGCTCCTCCTCGTCGCGCCGCAGCCGCTCCAGCGCCGCCGTCAGGGCGCCCACGTCGCCCGGCGGCACCTCCAGCGCCGCCCCGGCCTGCTCCTCGGCGCCCCCGCCCGCCGTCCGCACCAGCGGCAGCCCGCAGGCCATCGCCTCGGCCGCCGCCTGCGCGAAGCCCTCCCGGGCGCTGGGAAGGGCGAAGAGATCGGCCGCCCAGAAGGCCGGCCGCAGGTCGTCGAGCCACCCCAGGAAGCGGACCCTCCCCGGTGCCCTCCGCGCCGCCTCCGCCTCCAGCGCCCGCCGGAGCGGCCCGTCGCCGGCGAGCAGCAGGAGCGGCGAGCGGCCCTCCGCCGGCTGGAGCCGGCCCACGGCGGCGATCAGGTCGTCGACCCGCTTGACCGGTACCATCCGCCCCGCCCAGAGGACGACCCAGGCGCCGGCGGGCAGGCCGAGGCTCCGCCGGGCCGCCTCCCGCTCCTCCGCCGTGGGCGGCCGCAGGCGGCCGGTGTCCACCCCGTCGGGGATGCGGCGGACGCGCCCGGGCGGAAGACGCCAGCGCTCCAGGAGCTCCCGCTCCGTCTCCGCCGAGACGGCCACCGCCACCCCGCCCCAGTACGTGAGGGGGGCGGCCACCCGCGTCCGCGTCGAGTGGAGCACGTGGAGGAAGGGGACGCCGTACCGCTTCCTGGCGGCTTCGGCGTGGGGGGAACAGATGCGCCACTGGCAGTGGCCGGCGTCGGGGCGGAACTCCCGCACGGCGGCCAGGGTCGCCTCCCGCGCGGCGCCGAAGGCGAGCCGCCGGCGGTAGGGGGCGCGGTAGAGCCGGACGCCGGCCTCGGCCAGGGCGGGCGCCAGCTCGCCGCCGTCGGCCACCACGGCCACCTCGTGCCCGCGGCCGCGGAGCCAGCGGGCCAGCGCCAGCGTGTGGTAGCCGATGCCGTCCCGGTCGACGTGCTTCGCATAGAAGAGGATCCGCATGGCGCGCCCGTTCACCCCAGGCGGCATGCTAGCATAACGCCGTGCGCGTTCTTCTGGTCGCCTACGAGATGCCGCCCGCCCTGACGGCCGAGTCGATCCTGGCCGGCAAGACCGTCCGCTCCCTGCTCTCCGCCGCCGGCTCCGGGGACGGGGACGGGGGCGGGGGCGGGGAACGGCTCGCCCTGACCTGCGTGACGGCGCTTCCCGACCCGCTCCACCGGCTCGATCCCGACCTGGAGGCCTGGCTCCGCGGCGCCGAGGTCCGCCGCCACGGCAACTGGCCGCGGGCGCTGCGCGGCCGGGCACGCTCCGCCTGGCGACGGCTGGCGGTCCGGGTCTGGGGCGAGGACTTCCTGCCCTGGACGGTGCGCGCGGGGCGCCGCGAGCCCCGGGCCGGCGACGCCTTCGACCTCCTCTGGTCCCGCTCCGAGCCGGGCGCGAGCCACACCGCCGCCCGCGCCATCCGGCGGCGGGCGCGGAGGCTGGGGATGGGACGCCTCCCCTGGGTGGCCCAGTTCAGCGACCCCTGGGCGCTCAACCCCTACCGGCCCTACGTGCCGCCCGGCTGGCGCCGCCGCGAGGAAGCGGTCCTCGCCGAGGCCGACGCCCTCGTCTTCCCCAGCGAGGCGCTGCGCGACCTCTACGACCGCGCCTACCCCGCGCTCGGCGTCGCCGCCCGCTCCACCGTCCTCCCCCACGGCTTCGATCCCTCGCTCTATCCGCCCCGCCGCCGGCCCGAGCCGGGCGCCTCCTCCGGCCCGCTCCGCCTGGTCCACGTCGGCGACTTCTACGGCCTCCGCTCGCCCCGCCCGCTGCTGGAGGCGGCCCGCGCCCTCCGGCCGCGGCTCCCGGGAGGGTTGGAGCTCCGGCTGGTCGGCCGCGTCGCCCGCTCCTTCCCCGCCGGCGACGCCGCGCACATCGGCCCGGTGGGCTACCTGGAGAGCCTGCGCGAGATGGTGGAGGCGGACCTTCTGGTGGTGGTGGAGGCTCCGTTGGAGCGGGCGCCCTTCCTGCCGTCCAAGCTGATCGACTACCTGGGCGCGCGCCGGCCCGTCGTCGGCCTGACGGTGCCAGGAAGCCCCGCCGCCCTCCTCCTCGCCCGCCTCGGCTTCCCCTGGGCGGACGTCCGCGACCCGGCCGCGGTCGAGGCCACCCTGGCGGACGCCGTCGCCCGGCTCGGCGATCTGACCCTGCACGCGCGCACCCTCCGGCTGGAGGAGTTCACCATGGAGCGGGCGGCCTCCACCCTCCTCGCCCTCTTCCACCGCCTGGCGGGCTCCCGCCGGCCCTGACCGGCACCGGCTCGCACCCCGGGGCGCGGCAGGGGCGCGGAGCGGGCGAGGGCGGGGGCCGGTGGAACCGCCGCCCTCGCGCCCGCGTCGATCATGCAGGGGCAGGGGCGGACGCATCGGAGTTCGGGGGGCGGGCGCCCGCCCGCTTTCGCCCGAAGGGCGGCTCCCCGGGGAAGGCGAGAGGGATGCGGCGGGTCTGGAGATGGGTGCTCCTCGCTTCGGTGGTGGCGACCGGCCTGGCGGCCTCTCTTTGGCGGGAGGACATCCCGCGCGATCCGGGCCCGGTCGCGACGCCCGCGGCCCCCGCAGGGCCGGCCCTCCTGCGTCGCCCGGGCGGGGCGGCGGCATGGGCGCCGGACGCGTTGCGCATGCGGCCGCCCAGGGCGGCTGCGCGCGCCGTAGGCACGGTCCGGCCCGGCCCCTCGCGGCCTGCGGGCGTCGCGGCCCCGTCTTCCGGCCGCTCCGCGCCGGATCCGGCGGCGTCGGCGGCGCGGGCCAAGGCCTGCGCCGGGCTCCTCCTCTGGCATGGCCCCGCCACCGACCCGGCGACGGGGATGCCGCTGGTCTATCTCACCTTCGACGACGGGCCCTCGCCCTACACCGGACGCTTCCTCGACGCGCTGGAGGCGGGTCACGCCCGCGCCTCCTTCTTCCGGGTCGGCCGGCGCCCGGCCGGCCAGCTGGCCCAGGCCCGGCGCGCCCTCGCCCTGGGCATGGCGGTGGGCGACCACACCTGGTCGCACCCGCAGCTGACCGGTCTGGACGAGGCTGCACAGTTCGACCAGCTCCGGCGCACCCAGGAAGCCTTCCATACCCTCCTGGGCGTGACGCCCGGGCTGGTCCGCCCGCCCTACGAGCTCTTCGACGCGGGCACGTGCAGGGCGGCGGCCGGCCTCCGCCTGCGGCTCGCGCTCTGGAACGTGGATCCCCGGGACTGGGAGCTGGCCTCCGCCCTGGGGACGCCGCGGCAGGCGGCCGCCGAGGAGACCCTGGTCACCCGCACCCTCGCAGGCCTCCGCCCGGGGGCGGTGGTCGACCTGCACGAGAACCCGTTCACCCTGGCGGCCCTGCCCGACCTGCTGCGGAGGGTCGAGGCACGCGGCTACCTGCCGGCGGCACTGCCCGCCGGCGGCTGGCCAGCGGCTCCCGCGCCGGCGGCGCCCGCCTCCTCCGGCCCTGCGCCCTCCGCCCCCGCCACGTCCTCCCCCGCGCCGGCCGCCGCGCCCTCGCCGGCGCCGGGCACATCCCCGCCGCCCGGCGCCTCTCCGTCGCACCCTGAGAGTCCGACCGGCGCGTCACAGGGTTCCGGGCGGCTCCGGAGCCCGGTCGTCACCCGCCGACGTAGTTGCCGGGTGAGACGGGCGCCCCGTCGACGCGGACCTCGAAGTGAAGGTGCGGCCCGGTCGCCCAACCCGTCTCGCCGACGCGTCCGATCACCTGGCCGGCCTCCACCGCCTGGCCCTGCGAGACCAGGATGGCCGAGAGATGGGCGTAGAGCGTGGAGAGCCCGTTGCCGTGGACGAGGATGACGGTGTTGCCGTAGCCGTTCTGCCATCCGGCGTAGAAGACGATCCCCGGCCCGGCCGCGTGGACCGGCGTCCCCTCCGGCGCCGCCAGGTCGATGCCGGTGTGCATCCGAACCTGCTTCAGCACGGGGTCGTAGTTCTCCCCGAACGGGCGCGTCACCACGAAGGAAGAGAGCGGCCACGCGAGCCCCGTGCGCGGGTTGGCGGCACCCGGGCTCCACCCGCCGCCACCCCCGGAGCTCCCGGCACCGTCGCTCCCGCCTCCCCCGCCGGCGCCCGCCTGCCCACGGGCCGACGCCGCGGCGGCCGCCTGGGCCCGGAGCGCGGCCAGCTGGGCGGCCCGCGCCGCCTCGTACTGGCGCTGGAGCCGTGCCAGCTGCGCCTGGATCTGCTGGCTCGCCTGCTGCTCCTGGTCGTAGGCCGCCTGCAGCTGCGAGGCCGCCTGCCGGTAACTGGCGTAGACCACGTGCTGCTGTGCGGTCCGGGTGGCGAGGACCTGCTCGACCGCGGCCACCTGCCGCGTGAGCCGCGCCACCACCGCCACCTGCCGCTCCTGCGCCGCCGCCTGCCGTGCGATCAGCCGCCGCTCGGCCTGTACCCGCCGGAGCAGGCGGACGTTCTCCCGGACGATCTGGGAGAGCTCCTGGAAGCGCGTCACAAAGTCGCGGAAGTCGCGCGCGCCCAGGAGCACGTCCAGCCAGGAGACCACGCCCTGCTCGTAGGTGAGCCGGAGGCCCGCACCGAGCTGCTCCTGCTGCCGGGCGAGGCGGGCCTTGTTGGCGGCCAGCTCGGCTTGCAGCTGGCGCAGCCGGCCCTGCGCCTCGGCGAGCTCTCGCTGCCGCCGGCCCAGCTCGGACCGGGCGGCGCGGAGCTGCGAGGACAACGCGTGGAGCTTGGCCTGGGCGCTGGCCGCCTGCGACTGCACCGTGGCCAGTTCGTTCCTGGTCTGGGCGGCCTGGGCCTGGTGGGCGCGGAGCTGATCCTGCGCGGCGTTCATCTGCCGCTCGATGGCGCCGGGGTCGGGTGCGCGGGCGGCCCGGGCGGGAAGGCCGAGCCCGCTCACCGCGAGCCAGGCGACGAGCGCGGACGCCGCCCAACGAGCGGTCTTCCTGTCTTTCATGGCGGGACGGGCTTCCACTCGAAAAGGCCCGTCTCCTGTCGACGTTTGTTACGCGGCGATTACAGGCGCTCCCAGAGGCCGGACGGAACCGGCGCGGGGATCCTTCCCCGCTTCAGGCCCGTTCCGAGGACGGTGCCGCCGGCGCCTCCGCCGGCGCAGCTGCGCCCCCGCGCCCCCGCGCCCAGAAATCGGCCAGGAGGGCGGCGAAGACGCCCGCCATCAGCCCCAGGACGAGCGCCACCGCCAGGTTGAGCGCCTTGCGCGGCGCCACCGGGGCCTCGGGCAGGCGCGGGTCCTCCAGGACCAGAGGCGCGGCCACCGCATCGAGCGACTGCCGCAGGGCCAACAGGCGGTCGCGGTCGCCCTGGGCCTGGGCCAGCTGCTGGCCGACGGCCAGGGCGGAGACCACCGTCGAGGTCGCCGGCCCGCCGGGAGCCTTGTCCAGCGTTGCCTTCAGGGTGTCGAGCGCCGCCTGCTCGGCGGCAACCCTCCGCCCGGCCGCCTGGATCTGGGCGTCCAGCTGCTGGCGCGCCAGGTCGAGCGTGGCCGCGCGGAAGGCGTCGCGCCAGGCTTGGGCCAGCCGGTAGGCTTCCTGGGCGCTCCGAGCCCTGGCGGTGACCGTCAGGGTGCCGCCGTTGGCGTCCGCCTGGCTCTCGAAGCTCTTGGCAAGGTCGCCGTAGGGGCGGTCCCAACCGACGGAGCGGGCGACCGGGCGCAGAACGGCGTCGGAGAGGGCGAG